>JBGUZS010000144.1:0-5243 GCA_045223835.1 Oscillospiraceae bacterium
CGCCCCGCGGAACTTCGCTTCTTCGATCATTTCGTCAGAACCGCGCCGAAATACCTCAGCTCCGTGGGTTTCCCGGTATAGGGGATCCCCGCGGTCTTCGCCAGCTCGGAAACCAGGAAGCCGTAGCCCTCGATGGAGGGGTACAGCTGCTCCGGGAAGCGGCAGGGAGCGTCGGGATAGGTACATTCGTCGCAGCGGCTGCAGCCCTCGTTGTTCAGCAGGAGGAATTCGCCCAGGGCCGCCCTCAGGTCCGCGCCCATCCTGTCCACCCGCTCCTGGAAATCATCATGGGCGTCCCCCATGCCCTCGATATCCAGGGAATCCTCCAGCTCGTACATCCGGGCAAAGAGGAAGAAATGGCTGTATCCCTCGCACTCCGCCCGGCACTTCTCCAGGCTCCCCACGGCAGGGGGACAGGCCCAGGAGGCCCCGTAGCTCCGGCATTTGTTGGCGGCGCAGTAGGACCGGCTGTCCTCTGTATACACCAGCTTGTCCATGGGGATCTCGGCGGCCTGGAAGCCATGCTCCGTCAGAAGGGCGATCAGGCTTTCTCCGTTCATCTGCAGCACCTCCCCGGCCAGACTGCGGGCTTCGGCCCCAGATTGCTGGCCGCCAGGACCCGGAAGATCCGGGCGGCGCAGAGGACAAGGTCTTCCCGGGAGAGGGGATGCTCCGTCCTCCCCGCCAGGGAATCCAGAATATCCCGGATATCCTCCGGATTGCCGGGCATGATCAGGTCGTTCCCCGCCCGGATGCACTGGGCGGGCACGGAGTCCACCCCCTCGGCCATTTCCATTCCGCTGTGGCCTGTTGTGCCCCAGTCCGTCATCACGAAGCCCTTGAAGCCCCAGTCGTTCCGCAGGACGCCGTTCAGCAGCTCGGCGTGGTTCGCGCTGTGGACGCCGTTGATGCAGTTGTAGGAGGTCATGATGCTCATGGGCTGGGCCAGGCGGACGCAGAGCTCGAAGCCCCGAAGGTAGATCTCCCGCAGGGCCCGGACGGAGACCACGCTGTTCTCATAGGAGCGGTTGTCCTCCTGGTTGTTGCAGGCATAGTGCTTGGGGGTGACGCCCACGCCGGGGGTCTCCTGCACCCCCAGGGTCATGGCGGCGGCAGTGAGGCCCGCCACCAGGGGATCCTCGGAGTAATACTCGAAGTTCCGGCCGCAGAGGGGATTCCGGTGGATATTCATGCCCGGAGCCAGCCAGAGGGTGACGCCGAACTTTTCCATCTCCCTCCCCACCAGGCGGCCCATATCCTTCACCAGCCCCAGGTCCCAGCTCTGGGCCAGCAGGGTGGCGATGGGAATGGCGGTGGCATACTGATAGTAATCCACCGCGCCGGCGGTATCCTCCTCCGCCTTGTCCTCCCCCATGAGGGCGGCGAAGCGGTTCTCCAGCTGCAGGACCTTCCCGCTCTTCAGCACCCGGAAATGGGGGGTGAGGCGCAGACCCGCAGGGCCGTCCGCCAGGATCATGGGGGGGATCCCCGGAATATGGCTGCCCGTCTCCCCGGCGGCGCCGGGGACATGGACGGAAGCGGAGCCCACCATGCTCTGGTTCCCGCCGGAGCCCACCACCAGGCCGGTCAGGGCTTCGTCCGTCTGCTGCGCCGCCCACTCCAGGGCGGTACGGCGGCCAAGGGCCACATCCTCCAGGGTGACCGGGGCTCCCTTGCCCTCCGGGATGGCCGGCTTCACCGCCGCGCAGGAAACGGAGGGGATATTCTCCGCCTTCAGCTCCAGCACCGGAGCCGCGGCCTTCTCCTCCGCCTCCCCGGGGAACTGCAGGGGGGCGACCCCCTCCCCGGGGCGAAGGAGCTCCAGGTCCTCCCGAAGGGTCATGCGGCGGCCTACGGTCTCCAGCACCGCCAGGTCATCCAGCCGCAGGAGGGCGGCCACATGGCTGTCCCGGGAATGGCGGCCCAGGCGGAGGACGTATTCCCCGGGCTCCAGCACCCAGGCGCTCCGGGTCTCGCAGAAGGAGGCCAGGTCCCGGAGGGAGCAGCGCAGCTCCAGCTCCTGGGTCTCCCCGGGCTGCAGGAGCCAGGTCTTGCCGTAGGCGATGAGCGTCTGCCGGGGCTTCGCCAGGCGTCCCGCAGGCGGGGTGACGTAGAGCTGGGCCACGAAGCGGCCGGGACGGCGGCCGGTGTTCTCCACCCGCGCGGTAATGCGCAGGGATGTGGGGCCCGCTGCCGCCCCCGCGCAGGCGAGGGCGAAATCCGTATAATCCAGGCCGTAGCCGAAGGGATAGGCCACGTCCTTCCCGAAGGTATCGAAATACCGGTAGCCCACGTAGATATCCTCCCCGTAGGGCTCCCTGTCCAGATCCCCGTCGTTCTTCCCGAAGGTGCGGGAGGAGGGATAATCGGCATAGCTCAGCGCCCAGGTATCCGTCAGCCTTCCGGAGGGCGGCGTCACCCCCAGGAGGGCGTCCGCCAGGGCGTCCCCCCCTCCGGCCCCGGCCTGGCTCATATGGAGCAGGGCGTTGGGCTTCAGCTCCCGGAGGAAGGCGGTATCCAGCACGCCGCCCACGTTCAGCAGCACCACCAGGCGCCTGTAGCTCCGGCGCAGGGCCCGGAGGTTCTCCTCCTCCCTGGGGCTCAGCAGATAGTCCCCGGGGGCATTGTCCCGGTCCTTCCCCTCCCCGGAATTCCGGCTGATCACGTACACCGCCAGATCCCCGGTCTCCGCCGGGATTACCGGCTCCTCCGGCGCCCGGAAGGGATGCTCAAAATAGATGATGATGGGGCTCTTTCCCCCGGCCTTCATGGCCTCCGCCAGCTCCTTCTCGTGGGCCGCCTCCGCCGCGGCCAGCTCCCGGTCCAGGGTATCCAGCCAGGGGCCGGTGGTGACGGTGAAGCCCGCCCGCAGAAGGCCCTGTTCCACGGTGACGGTCTCCCGGGCGTTCACGTCCCCGGAGCCGGTGCCGCCCCGGACCGTATGCCGGGCGCCCCGGCCATAGAGGGCGACCTTCTCCGGTCCCGCCAGGGGGAGGGTCCCATCGTTCTCCAGCAGCACCATGCCCTGGGGGGCCAGCCTCCGCACCAGCTCCCGGTGCTCCAGCTCCATCCGGCTCACCGCCGGATCCGTAGGGGCAAATATCTTGCTCATGACTTACCTCCTCTGTGCAGTCTGTCTGTCTCTCAGTATATACAAAAACCGGGTGCACCGCAAGTGCGGCGCACCCGGAATGACCCGGTTTGACTCAGCCCGCCGGACGGGGGCCTCTGCCCGTCGCCATTTTGGCCTTGTCCGTAATGCCCTTGCTCCGCCAGTTGCCCCAGATATAGATGGGCAGCAGGATGAAGAGGCCCAGGGCCATGCCGAAGCCGAAGCACTGGAACATGCCGAAATAGTGCTCCATCCCCACGCCGGCTTTCTCCGCCAGCTCCCGGGTGGCATAGAGCCCCGCGTCCACCGCGGCCTGGCAGGCCCGGTTCAGGGGCAGGATGGCCAGGAGATAGCCCAGGGGCAGCCGGACGGCGGTGGTGACGACGCCCACCACGGCGGAGGCGGTGGAGGCGCCGGCGCCCCGGAGGGCGCCGCCCAGCACGTTCTGGATGGCCATGAACACATAGAAGAAGCAGAGGAACTGCAGACCCCGCACCCCCATCTCCAGCGCCTCCTCATTGACATTGAAGGCGGCCATGAGGTACTTTCCGAAGAAGTACAGGATGAAGCCCAGGACGACGGAGAAGCAGACCGCCATGATGCAGGTGGAACGGATGCCGTCGTTGGTGCGCTTGATGTCCCCGGCGCCGATATTCTGCCCCACGTAGGTGGTGATGGCGGCCTGGAGGCCCATCATGGGCATCATGGCGAAGCCGTCCACCTTCATGATGATGCCGTTGGCGGCGATGTAGTTGGAGCCGAAGCGGTTGGCAAAGCCCTGGGTCACCAGCATGCCTGAGGCGAAGGCGGCGTTCTGGATGGCGGCGGGGAGGCCCAGCCGGACGATCATGCCGGAGATTCTCTTATCCGGCTTCAGGTTGCGGAAGTTGATCTTCGCCCCATAGACGCCCTTGTTCTGCCACCACAGGAGGAGCAGGCCGGAGGCGATATGGGCGATGATGGTGGCCCAGGCCACGCCCGCCACGTCCCAATGGAAACAGGCCACGAAGACCAGGTCCAGGATGATATTCAGGATGGCGGCGATGATCAGGGCATACATGGGGGTTTTGGCATCCCCCAGGCCCCGGATCAGGCCGTTCATGCCATTATAGACGATGTTGCCGCAGGTGCCGATGAACACGATGCGGAGATAGGTGGCGCTCCCCTCCATGATGTTCTCCGGGGTGCCCAGGAGCCGCAGAAGGGGGGGCGTAAAGACCAGGCCCAGCACGGTGATGAGCACGCCCACCAGCATGCTCAGGGTGAAGGTGGTGGTCATGGCCTTCTCCATGTTCTCATGGTCCTTGGCGCCCTTATACTGGGAGACGATGATATTCGCGCCCATGCTCACCCCCATGAACAGGGAGCTGAAGAACATCATGATGGGGAAGCTGGAGTTCACCGCGGCGATGCACTCGGTGGGGGAGGCGGCGAAGTTCCCCACGATGAGGGTATCCACCACATTGTACAGCTGCTGGAACAGGTTGCCCAAAATGGTGGGGATGGCGAAAAACAGGATCTTCTGGGTGATATGCCCGGTGGTCAGGTCCTGGCGGTCCCTGTCCCTGAGCGCCCGGGCTCCGGCTTTGTTTTCCAAAGATGCGTTCCTTCCTTCTTTCCGGGACTGAAAATTCAAGTACCTTATTTATTTTTCCTATTTTACTCGTTCCCGGCCTCCGCGTCAATGTTTTTTTCAGCCGCCGGACTCCCGGGAGAGGAATATCGGCAGTTTGGCGTATCCGGTCCATAGGAAACGACGTAAATTTTGTGACTATTGCCCCGCACAGAAGGTCCCCGGCGCGGCGCGCCGGGGACCCTGAGCGGATTATTCCTCAGATCAGATGAGGATCCCCGCCGCGATATACAGCACGAAGGCGCAGAGGCTGAAGGCGATGCTGTAGGGCATGCGCACCTTCAGGATCCGGTCCGGATCGCAGCCGATGGCGCTGCCCACGGAGAGGCTGTCGCTGGTGAAGGCGCAGCACTTTTCCCCGGCAATGCCCGCGGCGCAGATGGCGCCGATGCACAGGGTGAGGGGGAGCCCCGTGCGCATGCCCAGGTGCACCGCCACGGGGAAGCCGATGACGAACATGGCCCAGGAGGAGCCCAGAGCCAGGGTGAGCAGGGTGAA
>JBGUZS010000145.1:0-24165 GCA_045223835.1 Oscillospiraceae bacterium
CGTATCCTCGCCGGCGGAGGCGCCGATGAGCTGGATCTCGAAGCCGGGGATGAAGGAGTTGGAGCCGATCTCCAGGCTGTGCTTCTCGTCCTTGCCGCCCTCGAAGGGCACGCCGTCGATAAAGCCCTCGTAATCCAGCACCACGGTATCCCCGAACTTGGCGGGGCGGTCGGCGGTCTGGATGGTGGCGTTGCGGTTGCGGAGCTGATCGATCTCCATATCCACCTCGGCGGGGTCGACCTTGGCCTCCTTCCGCACGGCGGACAGGCCCTTATACTGACCCAGCACCACCTCGGGATAGAGCACGGCGTTGATATCCAGGGTGAGGGACTTATCCTCCTCCACCTTGGCGTCCTCAATGGAAGGGCTGGCCACGATCTTCAGTTCCTTTTCCTTCACGGCGAAATAATAGGCCTCGGGAGCCAGGTCGTTGATGGCCTCCTCATGGAACACGCCCTCCCCGTACATGGCTTCCACGATCTTGCGGGGCGCCTTGCCCTTGCGGAAGCCGGGGATCTGGATGCTCTTTCTGTTCCGGTTGTAGACCTTGACCACGGCCGCCTCAAATTCCTCCGGGGAAACGGAAACGGTGATCAGCGCGCTGTTCTTCTCTTTCTTCTCGACGTTTTTGACTTCCATTGCGGCTCGTCCTCCCAATGCTGATTGATCCAGGCGCCCGTCCGCCGGGCCCCGGAAATGAAGCAGATTTCGCGCATTCCATACAAATGCAAGATACTATATCATAAGCGATAGGTTTTTGCCAGAACTTTTTTCAAATTATTCCGTTCCCTTCAGAGGTCCCGCCAGGATCCCCGGCTCCTCCCGGATGAGCTTGGGGCGAAAATCCAGGTGGTCGGCGCTGAGGAGGGCGTAGCGCACCCCCTCGACGGTCCCCTCCACCGCTCTGGCCCGGGCCCTGCCGTGCAGGTGGCCGTAGTAGCATTCCTCCACCCCGTACCGGCTCAGCAGGGCGCAGATCTCCCGGCAGACGTAGTCGTCCCCGTACCGGGGCGGATAATGGAGGAAGCAGAGCTTCCGCCGCTCCCCCGCGGCCTTCAGGGAGGCCTCCAGACGCATGAGCTCCCGCTGGAGGATCTTCCGGTCGTGGGCCTTCCCCGTCTCCTCCTCGAAGAACCAGCCCCGGGTGCCGCAGATGGCCAGATCCCCGTAGGTATAGCAATTGTTGTGCAGGATGCGGACGCTGCGGATATTCTCCCGGGCGAAGAAGCGCTCGATCTTCGCGGCGGTAACCCACCAGTAGTCGTGGTTGCCCTTCAGCAGCAGCTTCTGTCCCCCCAGCTCATCCAGGAAATGGAAGTCCGGGGCGGCGGCCTCTAGTCCCATGCTCCAGGACAGATCCCCCAGAATGACGCATACGTCCTCCGGCCCCAGGCGGGCAAACGCCTCCCGGAGCTTCTCCTGGTGATCCTTCCAGAGCCCGCCGAAAATATCCATGGGCTTATCCGCGCCCAGGGACAGGTGCAGATCTCCGATCCCGTACAGCGCCACGCCTCAGCCTCCGGTCAATCCAGCCCCAGCATACGCAGCACCGCTGCCGTCATCTCCGTCTTCTCCACGGAGCCGGTGAAGCGGCGCTCCCTCCGCTCCAGTCCCTCCAGGGGAGCGGGAACGGGGGTGCCCGTCACCCGGGAAAGGGTGCGGATGAGCTCCGTGCCGCCGCCGGATTCCCGGCAGCCGATAGAACGGAGCACGCTGTCGCAGAACTTATAGGGGCTGGCGGTGGAGACCACCACCCCGGGCCGCTTATCCCCGCTGGTGCGGCGGTACTGCTCCAGCACCTCCCAGGCCACGGCGGTATGGGGATCCATGAGATACCCCCGGGCGTACAGGCGGCCGATGGCGGCCTCCGTCTCCTCCTCGCTGCTCCAGCCGCAGGCGAAGTCCGCCTGCAGCCGCTCCAGCAGGGCGCCGGAAACGCTGTATTTCCCCTCGCCGCTCAGCCGGTCCATGTACTCCCGCACCGTCTCGTCGCTGCCGGTCATGGCGTAGAGCAGCCGCTCCAGGTTGCTGGAGATCAGGATATCCATGGAGGGGGAGATGGTGCAGTGGAAGGGCCGGTTCCGGTCGTATACGCCGGTGCTGAGGAAATCCGTAAGGATATGGTTCGTGTTGGAGGCGCAGATGAGCTTCCCCACGGGCAGGCCCATATGCTTGGCGAACCACCCGGCCAGGATATTGCCGAAGTTCCCCGTGGGCACGCAGAAGTTCAGCTCCTCCCCCCAGGCGCAGAGGCCGGCCTTCACCGCGTCGCAGTAGGCGGAGAAGTAGTACACCACCTGGGGCAGCAGACGACCCCAGTTGATGGAATTGGCGGAGGAGAAGAACCAGCCCGCCTCCTCCAGCCTGCCCCGCAGGGCGGCGTCGGAGAAGATGGCCTTCACCCCGTTCTGGGCGTCGTCAAAATTGCCCATCACGCCGCAGACGCCCACGTTTTCCCCCAGCTGGGTCTGCATCTGCAGCTTCTGCACGTCGCTCACCCCGTCGGAGGGGTAAAAGACCAGAATCTTCGTCCCGGCCACGTCCCGGAAGCCCTCCAGGGCCGCCTTGCCCGTGTCACCGCTGGTGGCCACCAGGATGCACACCCGCTTCTGCTCCCCCGTCTTCTTCAGGGAGGCGGTGAGGAGCCTGGGCATGATCTGCAGGGCCATATCCTTGAAGGCGCAGGTGGGCCCGTGCCACAGCTCCAGGAAGGCGGTCCCTCCGTCCACGGGATGCAGGGGGGCGGGATCCGGGCCGAAGCGCGCCGGGGCATAGGCCGCGGCGGTATACTCCGCCAGCTCCTCCGGCGTGAACTCCTCCAGGAACAGGCCCATGATCTTCGCCGCCCGTCCGGGGTAATCCAGCTCCCCCAGGGCGCGGATCTCCTCCGGCTCCACAAGGGGAAGGCGCTCCGGAAGGAACAGCCCTCCCTCCCGGCTCAGGCCCCGGGCAATGGCCTCCGCAGCGCTCAGGCTGAGGGAAGCGTCTCTCGTACTCAAATACCGCATAGCTCGTTCCTCCTGTTCAGTCCCCGATGACCCGTCTCCAGTTGCCGAAGAACAGGTCGTCCAGCAGGCTCTGGGGATATCCCCGCTTCCGCAGCTCCCGCTCCAGGAGCTTTACGTCCTGCACCCCGCTCATCCCCCTGGGCAGGCTCTCGCAGCCATCCAGGTCGCCGCCCATGGCCACGGTCCTTTCGCCCCCCAGATCCAGGAAGTGCTCCAGGTGCCGGAGAACGGTCTCAATGGTGACCTCCCCCTCCCCCAGGAAGGCGGTATACAGGTTCAGCCCCACGGCGCCGCCATGGTCCCGAATGGCCCTGAACATATCGTCCGTCAGGTTCCGGGTGTGGTTATGCACGGCCCGGGAATTGGAGTGGGTGGCGGCGAAAGGCCCCTTGATCAGCTTTTCCAGATCCCAGAAGCCGGGATCGCTGAGATGGGAGACGTCCAGGAGGAGCCCCAGCTCCTCCCCCAGCCGGACGTAGTCCTTCCCCGCGGCGCTCAGGCCCCGGTCCGGATCCTGTACGTTGGTGCCGCAGAGGGCGGTGGCCCGGTTCCAGGTGAGGCAAAGGCTGCGCACCCCCTTCTCCGCCGCCTGCTCCAGGCGCCCGGGGTCGCAGCGCAGAACCTCCGCCCCCTCCACGCTGAGGAAGGCCGCCGCCTTCCCCGCGGCCATGGCCGCGTCCGCCTCGCTGCCGGTGCGGCAGAAGGCCATATGGTCCCCGCAGGCCTCCAGCTCCTCCCGGAAACGTCCGTAGAACAGATCGAAGATATCTCCGTCCCGGACGAATTCCGGCGTGCCGAAAATGGCAAAAATCTGGGCATAGCCGCCCAGGGAGAGGCCCCGCTCCAGGTCCACATGCCCCAGATTGCGGTACAGCGCCCCGGCGGGCTGCCGGGAAAAATGCAGCGCCAGCAGGGTATCGCAGTGTCCGTCGAACAGCTTCATTTCAGAATGCCTCCGAGATCAGATTCAGTCTTTCGATCCTTTCGCTCTCCCGGTCCAGATAGACCTCCACCACGTCGAAGCGGCAGGGGGGATCCGACAGATCGTTTTCCGCCAGCCAGCTCTCCGCCGCCAGCCGCAGCTTCCGCTGCTTGGCCGGGGTGACGTATTCCGCCGCCGGGGCATAACCTCCGGTCCGCCGGAGCTTCACCTCCACGAAGACGTATTCCTCCCCGTCCCGGGCGATGATGTCCACCTCCCCCAGGCGGCAGCGGTAATTCATGGCCAGGATCCTCCACCGTTTCTTCCGGAGCCAGTCAGCGGCAGCCGCCTCCCCCATGGCCCCCAGCAGCTGGGTCCTCATCTCTCCAGCCCCTTCAGGAAGGTCAGCCGGTGGATGGGGCAGGGTCCCAGCGCCTCCAGGGCGGCATAATGGACCTTGGTCCCGTAGCCCTTATGCCGGGCAAAGCCATAGCCGGGATACTGCCTGTCGTATTCCAGCATGAGCCGGTCCCGGCTCACCTTGGCCAGGATGGAGGCGGCGGCGATGCAGTCGTATTTCCCGTCTCCCCCCACCACGCAGCGCACCGGCACGGGCAGCTGCGGGGGGCGGTTCCCGTCCACAAAGGCATGGTCCGGGACCCGGTCCAGCGCCCGGAAGGCCCGGCCCATGGCCAGGAAGGTGGCCTGCAGGATATTGATCCGGTCGATCTCCTTCTCATCCGCCCAGCCCACGCCCCAGGCCACGGCGGTCTCCCGGATGCGGTCGAACAGCGCGTCCCTGGCCTTGGGGCTGAGCTTTTTGGAATCGTTCAGGCCGGGCAGATCGTACTCCTCCGGAAGGATCACGGCGGCGGCGCATACCGGCCCCGCCAATGGGCCCCGGCCCGCCTCGTCGATCCCGCAGACCAGGCCGTATTCCCCCTCCGGCCTCAGCATTCCGGCTCCTCCAGGGTGATCCGGCCCAGGCTGCCCGCCTGGAATTCATCCAGCAGCACCCGGCTCATCCGTTCCAGGTCCGTCTCCCCCCCGGAGACGAGGAAGCCCCGCTTCCGGGCGGCGGCCTCCAGCAGGGCGGGGCCGTCCAGCCCCGCCGTATCCCCCAGCTTGTACCGGGCCCGGAACAGCTCCGGGTAATCCCGGTTCAGCAGCTCCGCCAGGCGCAGGGCCAGGGCCTCCTGATCCAGGATCTCCTCCTTCACGGCGCCGGTGAAGGCCAGGTGCTCCCCCACCGCGGGATCCTCGAACCGGGGCCAGAGGACGCCGGGGGTATCCAGGAGCTCCAGGGTCCGGTCCACCGTGATCCACTGCCTCCCCTTTGTCACCCCGGGCTTGTTTCCCGCCGCGGCGGCCCTGCGCCCAGCGGCCTTGTTGATGAAGGTGGATTTCCCCACGTTGGGGATGCCCACCACCATGGCCCGGAGGGGACGGCTGGCCTGCCCCTTAGCCGCCAGCCGCTCCAGC
Source organism: Oscillospiraceae bacterium (assembly GCA_045223835.1). Classification (GTDB taxonomy): domain Bacteria; phylum Bacillota; class Clostridia; order Oscillospirales; family Oscillospiraceae; genus UBA1774. The sequence goes on from JBGUZS010000145.1 coordinate 5,413, forward strand.
TTTTCCTTCAGCAGGCTGCGCATGGCCCCGGGGAGCTTCTCCACGCCCTTTCCGCTGCGGCTGTCCGCCGCCAGGGCGGCGACGCCGGAGGCGCGGTAATGCCGGAGCCAGCGCTCCGTCGCCGCCGGATCCGCCAGGTCCGCCCGGTTCAGCAGCACGAGGCGGGGCTTCTGCCCCAGGATCTCATCCAGGGCCGGGTTCCGGCTGGACCGGGGGATTCGGGCGTCCGTCAGTTCGATCACTGCGTCCACCAGCTTCAGGTCCCCCTCCATGGCCCGGAGGGCCTTGGTCATATGCCCGGGGAACCAGTTCACGTTCACCTGATCCCGCTCAGCCATTGCTCTTCACTCCGCTCAGGGCGGACAGGGGCCAGACGCGGAACAGCACCTTTCCCAATACGCAGCGGGTATCGATCTGCCCGATGCGGCTGCTGCGGCTGTCCGTGCTCTCGTTCCGGTTATCCCCCATGCAGAAGATGCAGCCCTCCTGCACGGTCACGGGGCCGGTCATATCCAGCTCCCGGTGGGTGAGCTCCGCGATATAGGGCTCGTTCAGCTCTACGCCGTCCACGGTGACGACGCCCTTTTTGAAGTCGATCTCCACCGTCTGCCCCTCCGTGGCGATGACCCGCTTCACCAGGCTGTCGTCCCCATAGCTGCGCTGGGTGAATACCACGATATCCCCCTGCTTCGGGGCGGAAAAGACGCGGCTGATCACGACCCGCTCCCCGTCATACAGGGTGGGATTCATGCTGCCCCCGTCCACGGTCACCACCCGCAGGGCGAACAGAAAAAGCAGGATGCAGATGACGATGGCGCTGACGATGCTCTCCAGCCAGTCATAGGTATTGCTGAGGAGGGAGGGCTTCTTCTCCTCGCCCTTCGTTTCTTCCATGGGTACTCGCCTCCCACACGATCCGGAATAAATACGCCATAAAGCAATAGGGGGCGCTGTCTGCACCCCCCATGTTTTTAGAGTTTTTCTTTGACCTTTGCCTTCTTGCCGACTCTGTCCCGCAGGTAATGGAGCTTGGCCCGCCGGACCTTGCCGCGGCGGACGGTCTCGATGGACGCGATATTGGGGGAGTGGATCGGGAAGACCTTTTCATAGCCCACATTGTAGGCCACGCGGCGGACGGTGATGGTCTCGTTGATGCCGCCATGCTTCCGGGCGATCACGATGCCTTCAAACACCTGAATCCGCTCCCGGTTGCCTTCCTTTACCTTAACGGAAACGCGGACCGTATCGCCCACGTTGATCTCAGGCAGCTCCGGCTTCAGATACTGATCGGAGAGCGCTTTTACCAGATCCATATTCTTTTTCCTCCTTTCAGAGCAGGCGTTCGTACCGCGTCTGACGGCATAGGACCACCCTTTTCCAAGCTGCAAGCATGCTTGCAGACTGAAGGATTTTACCATAGTCTCCAGGGAAATGCAAGCCTTTTTTACCGGAAAAGCTTCATTTCTCCGTCATACAGGGCGATGCGGCGGCATTTCCGGGGCGGGACCAGGCCGAAGGCCCCCAGCGCCCGGGCGACATCCCCGGTGTTCACCGTGGGCTCCGCCGCCCGGAGCAGCAGGCGGAGGCTTTCCCCCTCCCGCCCCTTCACCCGGAGATGGGGGGCAATATCCAGGGGATTCGATCCCCGCTTGGTCTTCTTCTCCACCACCAGGGGCTTTCCGGACCGGAGCAAAGCTTCCGCCCCGGCGCAGTCCCGGTGGAAAATGAGCTCCCATTCCGACCAGGCGATCTTCCCCACCCCCAGGCCGGGCTCCGCCGCGCTCACCACCCGCAGGCCCTCCGGCAGCACCGGATTCAGGGCGGCGGGCAGGTCCGCCGGCGCGGAGAGGAGCTGCACGTCCAGCACTTCGCACAGGCTTTCGCACCCCAGCTGCAGGGGGGCGGCGATGCTCATCTTCGGATGGGGGTTGAAGCCCTCGGAATGCTTTACGGGGATCCCCGCCCGGACGAAAGCCCGCTGAAAGGTGCGCAGCACGTCCAGATGGGAGAGGTAGGCGGCCTTTCCCCCCTTCTCGAAGCGAAGGCGCAGCTCAGGCATTGCACTTCCCTCCCCTCAGCAGGGCCGAGGCCCCGCAGCCCAGGCACTGCTTCCGGCAGTCCGGGCTGGTCTTCCCCTCTTTTGCCAGGTGGTATTCCCGCAGGAGGTGGGCCTTGGTCACCCCGTCGTCGATCACGTCCCAGGGGAGGTATTCCTCCTCCCCCCGTTCCCGGCGGGCGTAGAAATCCGGGTCCAGCCCTTCCTCCCGGAAGGCGGCGAGCCAGTCCTCCAGGGAGAAGAATTCCTCCCAGGCCTGGAGGCCGCCGGAGCATTCAACCAGCCGCCGCAGCACGCCGCCCATGCGCCGGTCCCCCGCCGCCAGGGCCGCCTCCACATAGCTCACATCCTGGGCATGCCAGTTGTATACGATGGCCTTGGTGCGGATGGCGTCCTTCAGCAGCCGCTGCCGCCGGATCAGCTCCTCCATGGAGCACTGGGGACACCACTGGAAGGGGGTCATGGGCTTGGGGATGAACATGGAGGTGGATACGGTGATCCGCACCCCCCGGCTCCGGTTGGGGCTGGCCTCCCGCCAGGTCTGCCAGACCTTGTGGGCCAGATCCGCGATGGCCAGCACGTCCTCGTCCGTCTCCGTGGGGAGGCCCAGCATGAAATACAGCTTTACCGCGCTCCAGCCCCCGGCGAAGGCGGTGCGGCAGGAGCGGAGAAGGTCCTCCTCCGTCACGTTCTTGTTGATCACGTCCCGCAGGCGCTGGGACCCCGCCTCCGGGGCGAAGGTGAGGCCGCTTTTCCGCACCTTCTGCACCCGCTGCATCAGGTCCATGGAGAAGCTGTCCGCCCGCAGGGAGGGCAGGGACAGGCTCACGCTCCGGGGCTCGCACCAGTCCAGCAGCCCGTCGCACAGTTCCCCCAGCTCCCGGTAATCGCTGGTGCTGAGGGAGGTGAGGCTGATCTCCTCGTATCCTGCGTATCGGAGGCTCTCGATCCCCTGACGGATGAGGGTCTCCGCCCGCTTGGCCCGCACCGGGCGATAGATATACCCCGCCTGGCAGAAGCGGCAGCCCCGGATGCAGCCCCGGAACAGCTCCAGCATGGTCCGGTCATGGACGATCTCCGTGGAGGGGACAATGGTATGCTCCGGGAAATAGACGGAATCCAGATCTTCGATAATGCGCTTGCGCACCCGCTCCGGGGCGCAGGAATGGGGAACCAGTCCCTTCATCCGCCCGTCCGGCAGATACTCCGGGATATACAGGGAGGGGACGTAGACCCCTTCGAGCTTCGCCGCCGCCTCCAGGAAGGCGGCCTTTGTCCAGCCCTCCTCCTTGGCCCGCATGAGCAGGGCGGTCACCTCCCGGTCCGCCTCCTCCCCTTCCCCGATGACGCACAGGTCCAGGAAATCCGCCATGGGCTCCGGGTTATACATGCAGGCGCCCCCGGCGAAGACGATGGGAGTGAGCTCCTTCCGGTCCGCGCTCTTCAGGGGGATGCCCGCCAGCTCCAGCATATCCAGGATGCCGGGAAAGCTCATCTCATACCCCACGGAAAAGCCGATCAGGTCGAAATCCTTCACCGGGTCCCCGCTCTCCAGGGCGAAAAGGGGCAGCCCCGCCTTCCGCAGCTCCTCCCCCATATCCCGCCAGGGCTCGAACACCCGCTCGCACCAGACCCCGTCCATCCCGTTCAGCACCCCGTACAGGATCCGCAGGCCCAGGTTGGACATGCCGATCTCATAGGTATCGGGAAAGCAGAGGGCGAAGCGCAGGCGCACGTCCGCTTTATTCTTCTTGATCTCCCCGTATTCCCCGCCGGTGTACCGGGCGGGCTTCTGTACCCGGGGCAGAATGGCTTCCAGCTCAGGCCTCATGATTCGCTCTACTCCCTTGGCAGGGGAGCCCTTCGCTCCCCGGAATCGGCTTATCATAACATGACCTGCCGGGAGAAATCAACCGGGATACCTGTCCCGGAGGGGAAAGAAAACATCGGGTCCGGACGCATGTACGTCTTGGGACCCGATATCCTTTCAGCTGCAGGTCAGCGAGGACAAATGTTTGCATATGGATTCGACACCGCAATTTCTGCACAATAGGGAGGATTTATTGGGTATGGGCTAACCGCCCCTGTATTGATGTTCACCAAACAACCTTCAGCCTGAAATTGTACATTAAGTGACGTTATGTAATCGGTACCGCTTTGCTGCCAATATGCAATCACGCCATAAAGCAGCATATAGTTTGAGGTCGAACCAGAATAGTAGGCTTGGGCAACTACAGTAGTGGTCAATTCAGGATACACGGTTAGCCATCCGGAACTTCTATCTGTCTTATCTGCTCTGTAGTTTAGTTCGGCAGGGATTGCTGATCCGTTAGCATTATCGTATAGCAGAATAATGCTTCTCTCGGTTATACCATCAGCCAAAGGATTGATTACATCAATATACTGTCGCTTAATCATTGTATCAGTAACTGAATCATACTGATTATAACTCTTGACGCTTATCTGAGTATCTTTCCCCACGGTTATACCACTTTGTTCAACGAATGAATCTATCGTCTGTTCGACATCGTTTGCTGTAATGCTTAATGACAATATGCTCAAGGAAAACACGATTGCCAGAATCAAAGAAATACTGCGTTTTTTATTGATAGTCTCCTTTCCTCTCATCGTCAAATCAACTCTTTCATCGGTCATCAACTGGGATATTCCGCTGTACGCTGCTCTTGATTCCTCTCCAGTTTCAGCTGCTCCGAATAAGCGGGGTTGTCTCAGAGCTCACGTCATTGCTGCTGCCATACACCTTCAAAACACTGGTCATATCGCTGAATACCCAAGCTTCCTTCCGGCCCTGCCCGGAATGTGCCTGAGTCTGGCCGGGTCGCCGGACACGCCTTTCCGCTTCAGAGTTCCCTGGCGGCGCCGAAGAGATCCGCTCCGGGACCAAGATCTTGTGTATTCCCCGGACCCGACGCGCCGTCAGATATCGTCTGTTCGTATCAAAATCGGTACGGCTGATTCTCCCCCTCCTTGCCGGGCTGTACATCCCGCGACAATCGACGCCGTTTTTTCCTCCGGGAATGCCAGGCATCGGCAGCCAGAAGGAGCAGGGAGACGAGTACGACAAAAATATCCAATGTCGGCATCACATATCTCAGATCAGGGCTGACAAACAGATGCCCCCGCAGCCTCCCGCTCTCGTAAACCTCCGGTGTGATCCCATAAAGATCATATTCAAACAACATGGACACATCTATTCTATTTTGTTTTTCAAAGAGAGAATAAACGATGATATTCGGGTTATATGCAACGGCTTTCAGCATATCCGCCGTTCGTACGAAACAGCCGGATTCCTGATCATACCGCCATCCTCGCCGCGTTGTGGGGAACAGATGAGCCATCTCATGCTTTTGGCCCGCAGGTAAAACCCCCGTCTGTTCCGATTTGATCGATGTCTCGCTATAGAGCGGCACCTCCTGACGGAGGGTACGGGCAGAATCAAAAATGCGAAGATCAACCCTGTCTTTGATTTCATTTAACAGGTATACTTCCGGATGATCCTCCCGCCTCATAACCGGTGCATGTTCATATTGGCTGATGAACCATTTGGGCAGCCACAATCCGAAGTGGTTGCCCAGCGCTGAAACCAGCAGCAGGGACAAAACGATCATGGCATACAGTCTGCTTTTCGTCTGTATTTTCCTCCCCGTCCTCTGCCTGCGGAATCGGAGAATCAAGCAGGAGCATAACCCCATCATGAACGCGATCAGCCAGGCAAAGGCCAGAGGAATCAGGCAATTCGTCCAACAATAAAAGGATCCCAGCATTTTCCACATAGCAGGAATAATCGGTTGACTTGAATGCACCGGGGTCATTTCACACTGGAAAAGGAGAATAATGACTCCTGAAGCAACAGCCATGCAGACTGCCGTCCGGCAGAAGACAGACGCTCCCCTCTTGCCTTCTGCAGAGGCATGCGTCAAGGCGAGTATCCCGACTGTGATTCCGCACAGAAGGATCCCAATCAGCTCCCATAGCGCCAGCAAATTGGCAACGGTGTACGGCATGCGAAATGTCGATATGTAGTATAGGATAACTCCATGTATTCGCTGATAAACTGTCGATATAAAATCAAGCATCATGACCTTTGTATACCTGCTAATTCCCGCATATATCCACCGATATATGTACAGCAGTTATTAATATCAGGATGTGGCAACAGAAAAGCCGCTGCTCATCGCGTAACTGATGGGACTATAATACATATAGTTGGTAGTTTTGCCGCAGATGGTTCCCTCTGCAAATCCATAGGTTTGCGAATAAGCTTCCGTATAGGTATATACCGGGCCGCCGCTATCGCCTGTTGCGATTCCTGGCATACTTACCATTACTAAACCACTGATGCTTATTCTAGAACCTGTTACTTTACATGCATTCAGCGAAGAAACGATTCCAATATGGTAATATGTGGCACTCCCATAGCAGCTGACATATGTTCCAGCCGGCAGGCTCCCTTCCGGCTCTGCCCGGGATATGCCCGAGTCTGGCCGTGTCACCAGATACGCCTTTCCGCTTCAGAGGTCCCTGGCGGCGCCGATCGGTTTCCCCAGTTCACGGCGTCTATCCTTCCAGTACCCCAAGATTAATATATATGTAATCGTTTAGTAATGCAATATTCAATTTTTAAATAGTTGAGAAAACCATCGATTTCGTAGGAACGCCCAAAAAACGCCCGACCCAATGTGCAGGTTGACGGTTCGATTCTTTTCAACCGCTCCCCGGCTCCGCGCCTTCACCCTTTCCTCACCCGGCGGACCAGGAGCCAGGCGCTCCACAGGAGCCAGTCCGGCCTGCCCTTCAGCCCCAGGAGGAGGAACAGGAGGATGCATACCCAGTCCAGCGCCGAAGAGATCCGCTCCGCCGGGACCGGGCCCAGGGCCAGGACCGTCAGACTGCGCAGCAGCCTGCCCCCATCCAGGCAGGAGGCGGGGAGAAGGTTCATGCCGGAGAGGGCCAGGCTGGTCTCCCCCCAGAGGCGCAGAAGGGGTTCGGCCCTTCCCCGGAGGGCGAGGGCCAGGAGCAGGCCCGCCGCCGGCCCCGCCAGGGTGCGCAGGAGCTCCCGGCCCTCGGTCTCCGCCGGAGGACAGCGGAGGCAGAGCCCCGCGAGATCCATCCGCAGGGCCCGGGGCAGCTGACCCAGCCCCAGAAGAGCGAAAGCATGGCCCAGCTCATGGACCGCCGCCGCCAGCACGAGGGCAGCCAGGGTCTCCCCGCCCCAGAGGAACCAGGTGAGGGTCAGGAGCAGCAGAAAGTCCCCGGTGAGCTCCAGCCGGAAGGGTTCCCCCCTCCCGCTGCCCCCGGGTTTCGACATTTCGTTTGACATGCTCTGCCGTTCTGCTATATTATACATAGTTATCATGGCGGAATCATTGCTTGGCGATCGGGGTGCGGAATGGACTATCGGGACGAGGCGCCGGAGATCCTCCGGGATTTTCTCCAGTATCATGAGGTGGTGAAGGGGCATTCCCAGGCCACCATCGACGAATACTATCTGGACCTGCGCACCTTTTTCCGCTTTCTGAAGCTCCGGCGGGGGCTGGTGCCCAGGGATGCGGACTTTGCCTCCATCCCCATTGGGGATGTGGACGTTCCCATGCTGGCCGCGGTGACCAAGGGGGAGGTCTACGACTTCCTCAGCTTCCTCAGCCGGGACCGGGTGCGGCAGCAGCGCTCCCGGGAGGCAGAATACGGCCTCTCCGCCGTATCCCGGGCCAGGAAGCTGGCCACCCTGAAATCCCTGTACCAATACCTGACGGTAAAAACGGGCAAGCTGGAGAAGAACCCCCTGGAGGGCTTCGACACCCCCAAGACCCGCCGGGCCCTGCCCAAGTATCTGACTTTGGAGGAGAGCCGTGCTCTCCTCCGCAGCGTGGGGGGGCGGAACAGGGAGCGGGACCGGTGCATCCTGACCATCTTCCTGAACTGCGGCCTGCGGATCAGCGAGCTCACGGGGCTGAACCTTTCCGACGTGACCGGGGACCAGCTCCGGGTCCTGGGCAAGGGGGGCAAGGAACGGGTGGTATTCCTGAACGACAGCGCCCGGGAGGCCATTGACAGCTATCTTGCCCTGCGGCCCAAGGAGGCGGCGACCCCCGCCCTGTTCCTCTCCGAGCGGGGGGATCGGATCGCCCGGAGCACCGTTCACCGGCTGGTGAAGGTCCATCTGGGGGAGGCGGGGCTGAGCCAGGAGGGCTTTTCCTCCCATAAGCTGCGGCATACCGCCGCCACCCTCATGCTCCATAACGGGGTGGATGTGCGCACCCTTCAGGAGCTGCTGGGCCATGAGCACCTGAATACCACGGAGATCTATACCCATGTGGAAAGCACGGACCTGCGCCAGGCGGCGGAAGCCAGCCCCCTGTCCTCGTTCAGGCCGGAAGAGGAGGAAGAGGAAGAATAATGCTGTTTTCCAGCCTGCTGTTCCTGTTCGTCTATCTGCCGGTGACCTTAGCCGTGTATTTCCTGGTCCCCGCCCGGTGGCGGAACCTCTGGCTCTTCCTCGTGAACTTGGCCTTCTACGGCTGGGGGGAGCCGGTATATATCCTTTTGATGGTATTCTCCATCACCCTGAACTATGTCTCCGGCCTGGTGATCGCCCGGCGGAGGGAGAGGGGCAAAGCCGTCCTTGCGGTCTGTATCGTCCTGAACCTGGCCCTGCTGTTCTTCTTCAAGTACTATGATTTTCTTGCGGAGAATCTGCGGCTGATCCCCTTCCTTGCCTTTATGACCCCCCTGGGGCTGCGGCTGCCCATCGGCATCTCCTTCTATACCTTCCAGGCCATGAGCTATCCCATCGACGTATACCGGGGCCAGGTGGAGCCCCAGCGGAGCTATCTCCGCTTCGGCACCTTCGTCGCCCTCTTCCCCCAGCTCATCGCGGGCCCCATCGTCCGGTACCGGGATATCGCGGCGGAGCTGGCAGACCGGCGGATCACCCGGGCCTCCTTCGCCTCCGGCGTGCGGCGCTTCATCCTGGGCCTGGGAAAAAAGGTCCTGCTGGCCAACGCCGTGGGGGCGCTTTGGGACGTGTACAAGGCCATGGATCCCTCCGCCCTCTCCGCGGCGGACGCCTGGCTGGGAGCCGTCGCCTTCAGCTTCCAGATCTATTTCGATTTTTCCGGCTATTCGGATATGGCCATCGGCCTGGGGCGGATGCTGGGCTTCGAGTTTCCCGAAAACTTCCGGTATCCCTACCTGGCGGACAGCATCACGGATTTCTGGCGCCGCTGGCATATCACCCTTTCCTCCTGGTTCCGAGACTATGTCTATATCCCTCTGGGGGGCAACCGGAAGGGGCTCCGGCGGCAGCTGCTGAACCTGCTCATCGTCTGGTGCCTCACCGGGATCTGGCACGGAGCCAGCTGGAATTATCTGCTCTGGGGCCTGTATTACGCCCTGCTCCTGATGCTGGAAAAGGCCTTCCTGCTCCGGCAGCTGGATCATGGCCCCCGGTGGCTCGCCCATCTCTATGCCCTGGTCCTGGTGGTGATCGGCTGGGTGCTGTTCAGCCTGGAGGACCTGGGCCAATGCGCCGGGTATCTGGCCGCCCTGTTCGGCGGCGGAAACGGCCTTATCTCCTCCACCTTCCTCTATTATCTCCGGAGCTTTGCCCCGACCCTGGCGATCCTGGCCCTTTGCGCCACGCCGCTGCCTCGGCGGGTCTTTGCCCGGCTGCCGGAGAAGGTCCGGGGCTGCGCCGCGCCGGCGCTTATGCTGGGCTGCCTGGTGCTGGTCACCGCTTACCTGGTGGACGGGAGCTACAATCCCTTCCTCTATTTCCGCTTCTAGGAGGTGCGCCGGATGAAACGCATATCTGATCTGACGCAGATCCTTGCCTTCCTCCTGTTCCTGGCCCTGGGCCTCATCCTGCTGATCGTCCTTCCCCGCCGGGCTTTCTCCGAGCAGGAGAACCGGGTCCTGGCCACGCCTCCCCCCTTCCGTTTTTCCGACCTGGCCTCCGGCGTCTTCACCCGGGGAGTGGAGGATTGCATCACGGATCAGTTCCCCCTGCGGGACGGGTGGATCAGCCTGAAATCCCGGACGGAGCGGGCCCTGGGGAAGACGGAGAACAACAATGTGTTCTTCTGCCGGGAGGATACCCTCATCACCCGCTTCCCCCAGCCGGAGGATAAGGCCGTGGATTCCGCCGTCCGGGCGGTGAACGCCCTGGCGGAGGCGGCGAAGGCCCGGGTCTTCCTGGCCCTGATCCCCTCCTCCGCCGCCGTCTGGTCCGACCGGCTGCCCGCCAACGCCAACACCGCGGACCAGGAAGCCCTGATCCGCCGGATCTACGGGGAGGCGGAGTGCTCCTGGGCGGATATCCTCTCTCCCCTGCTGGCTGCCCGGGAGGAGGAGATCTATTACCGCACGGATCACCACTGGACCACCCTGGGCGCCTATTACGGCTATGCCGCCACCGCCCGGGCCATGGGCCTGACTCCGACGCCGAAGGAGCACTTTCAGCCCGTGACCGTGGCGGAGGATTTTTACGGCACCGTGTATTCCTCCTCCGGCGTCCGCTGGGTGCGGCCGGACAGCATCAGCCGCTGGGTGGATCCGGAGGGCGTGACCCTATACCGGGAGGATTCGGAGGAGCCCTCCCCTGTCTATGCGGAGGAGAAGCTGGCCGTCAAGGATAAGTACGCCTATTTCCTGGGGGGCAATACCCCCCGCCTGGTGATCGAGACCGGCAGCGCCGGGGGAAAACTCCTGGTCCTGCGGGATTCCTATTCCGACTGCGAGCTGCCCTTCTTCTTTCCCCATTACAGCGAGATCCATGTGCTGGATCTGCGGTATTTCCGCCGGAGCGTGCGGGAATACGCCGAAGAGAACGCCATTGACGATATTCTCATCAATTACAGCCTTTCCACCTTCCTGAGCGATCCCTCGGTCTTCCTGCTGGGGACCTGAGCCGGCTCACACCGGCTGTAAACGAGAAAGGACGATGCCTATGTTCCGCAAAACCGCCCTGCCCATACCCGTGCTGGCCCTGATCCTGGCCGCGGTGCTCCTGCTCTGCGCCAAGCTGATCCCCATGGGAGAAACGCTGAAGCTGATCCTCTGCCTTCTCTCCTTCCTGGCCTCCGCCTATCCCCTGGCCAAGCCCATCCTGCGGGAGGTCGTGAAGGATAAGCGCCCGGGCTATCCCCTGCTCCTGGTCCTGGCCTGTATCCTCTGTCTCTGTGCGAAGAAGCCCGCCGCCGGGGCGGCGGCCATGCTCCTGTACCGGCTGGCGCAGCCGGTGCTGGAATGGCGGCGCAGCTCCGCCGTGCGGGTCGTCTCCCGCCGGAAGGAGCTTGCGGATCTGGGGGACCGGCTCGGGGATTTCCGGCCGGATCCCGCCCCCGGGAGCGACCTGGGCCGCTTTCTCAGGCTCTGGCTCCCGTACATCGTCCTGGGGGGATCCGCCCTGTATATCATCCTGGCCATGCTCCTCACCCGGGTGAACGCTCTGGTGATCCTGCGGCGGGCGGCCATGTTCCTGGCCCTGGGGAACGTCCTTCCCCTGTTCTGGTCCTTCGGCCTCTGCGACTATTCCGCCGCCGTGAACGCCTGCGAGCAGGGCGCCCTCTTCCGGGGGGACTCCCTCTCCCGCCTGAACGGCGTAAGGCTGTGCTGCATCCGCCGGCCGGATACCCTGGTCCGGGGGGACGCCCTGATCCAGAGCGCCATGCCCGGGGAGGTGCCTCCCGCCGCCCTGTTGGAGCTGGCCGCCTGCGCCTGGTCCTGCTCCCCCAGCCATCTGGGGGATACCCTGGCGGAGCTGCTGGGCCGCCGCACGGATCCCGAGCTGCTGGAGCGCTACCAGGAGCTGCGGGACTTCGGCGTCCTGGCCCGCATCCGGGGCCGGGTGATCATCTGCGGCAGCGCGGAATTCATGCAGCGCGCCGGTCTCCCCCTGGTCCCCTTCAAGGACCGGGAGAACACCGTGCACCTGGGGATCGACGGCAAATATGCCGGCTGCATCCGCCTGAACCAAACCGAACCGGAGGAGGGCGAGCTGGAGGACAAGCTCCGCGCCTGCGGCCTCTATCGCTTCCGGGACGGAGCCGAAGCCGCGGAAAAGCGTTTTCCGGAAGAGACGCTGCTTTATGCCTCCGGGGATGGTGACCGGGGTCCTGCCGGGGAGACGGATCTGTATGCCGCCCTGGGGGGCTGCGGCCAGGAGCCGGAGATCGCCTCCCAGCCCGGCGGCCTCCGGGGCGCCCTGCTGATCCTGGGGGCGCTGCTGAACGACAAGAACGCCCGGAAACTCTGCTTCCTCCCCGCCCTGGGGCTGAAGATCCTGCTTCTCCTGCTGGCTGTCCTGGGGTACTGCCCCGTATGGCTCACCGTCGTCGCGGAGACCGCCGTCGCCCTGGCGGGCAGCCTGCTGGCCAAGCGGGCGCTGAACGCGAAGATCTGACTTCCGAGGTATTTATTCCGTAAACAGCATTTCGACTCCTTCCCAGTGGTTAATATTCAGCATTTAGCATGAACCCCCAGCCCGACCAAGGGCTGGGGGCAATTCTATTCTGGAGTCTAATGCCGTAAAACAGCACAAATCTGCGTAGACTTCCTTTCCCATGGCGCTGTTCCGTCGTATATCCCTCATCAGGCGCTCCGCGCCAGCTTCCCCCAAGGGAAGCCAGGGTGCTGGTCGCCCCTGCGCCCGGATATTCGTAATGCGGCTTTCTATCCCCTATGGAAGCGGATGCTTCGCCGAGATTTTGGACGGGGGAAACGGATTGCCGCGTCGGCGCAGGCGCCTCCTCGCAATGACCGTTTGTTTGCTGCGGTGCATGGACCGGACGCAGACGCGCACCGAATACTGTCATTGCGAGACCAATTCACAAACTGGTCGCGGCAATCCGTTCCCCTCGTCCCTTCCCCCGCCCCCGCCGCGCGGATTGCCTTCCCTCGGGGCTGCGAAGCAGGGGCGCGGGAGTGAATGACGTGCCGGTGGCACGTCAGAGCCGCGCCTGACCGAGGCGCAGCGAGACAGGTGGCTCCGGCGTCTCGCGGAAGCCGGAGACGGATGAGGGACCCGGCAGCTATCTTCCTGTCCCATGGCGCTGTTCCGTCGTATATCCCTCATCAGGCGCTCCGCGCCAGCTTCCCCCAAGGGAAGCCAGGATGCGAGTCCCCCTTTACGTCCGGCTTTTCGGAAGGGCTGACTCTTCCTCGGTTTACGCGCAGAAGCGGTGCTTCCCGATGGTGAGGATCAGGGGCCGGGACCAGATCCATTTGCTGGTGGCCGTGGCGGGGTTGAAGTAATAGATCGCCCCGCCGCTGGGGTCCCAGCCGTTCAGGGCGTCCCTGGCCGCCCGATAGGCGCTCTCCGCCACGGGCTGCTGAAACTGCCCGTCCGTCACGCAGGTGAAGGCCCCGGCCTGATAGATGACCCCGGAGATGGTATTGGGAAAGGAGGGGTGCTCCACCCGGTTCAGCACCACCGCCCCCACCGCCACCTGCCCCACATAGGGTTCTCCCCGGGCCTCGGCGGAGATGAGCCGGGCCAGGAGGTTCACATTGTTCTCCGTGCTGCTGGCCGCCTTCACGCTGATCCCCAGGGCCGACAGGGTCTCCGGCCCGCAGATGCCGTCCACCTTCAGCCCCCGGTCCCGCTGGTAGCTGCGCACCGCCGCCGCGGTGCGGCTGCCGTAGATCCCGTCGACGGAAGCCTTGTAGTACCCCTCCGCCGCCAGCTTCCTCTGGATCTGGGTGACGACGGAGCCGGAGGAGCCCTGCCGGTAGGCCGCCGCCTCCGCCCGCTGAGCGGCCGTGATCAGGCAGATATTCAGCATAAACAGCAGCGCCAGGGCCCCAATGGTCTTTTTCCGGTCCATATCGATTCCTCCCGAACAAAAAAAGTCCCTGGACACAGTGTGTCCAGGGACCACTCAGCCTATGGCCGGAAAAATCAGAGGGCTTTGGTATCCCGTTCCTCCGTGATCTTTTTCAGGAAATCGGCAAAGCTCAGGTTCAGCTGCTCTCCGGTGCGGGTGCGGACGGCCACGCTGCCATCCTCCACCTCCTTATCCCCGATGACCAGCATATAGGGGGTCTTCTGCATCTGGGCCTCCCGGATCTTATAGCCGATCTTCTCGTTCCGCAGATCCGCCTCCGCCCGGAAGCCCGCCTCCTCCAGCAGCCTCACCAGCTCCCGGCACCGCTCGCCGCTCCGATCGGTGATGGGCAGGACCTTCACCTGTACCGGGCTGAGCCACAGGGGGAAGGCCCCGGCGAAATGCTCGGTGATGACGCCGATGAAGCGCTCGATGGAGCCGAAGACCACCCGGTGGATCATCACGGGGCGATGCTTCTCCCCGTCCGCGCCGGTGTATTCCAGTTCGAAGCGCTCGGGCAGCTGGCTGTCCAGCTGGATGGTGCCGCACTGCCAGGTCCGGCCCAGGCAGTCTTCGATATGAAAGTCCAGCTTGGGCCCGTAGAAGGCGCCGTCCCCTTCGTTGATGACGAAGGTCTTGCCCATGGCGGTGATGGCATCCTTCAGGATATTCTGGTTGACTTCCCATTCCTCCACCGTGCCGATATGGTCCTCGGGCATGGTGGAAAGCTCGATCTCATACTTGAGGCCGAAGACGGAATAGACCTCGTCAAAGAGCTTGACCACGTTCTGGATCTCGTCCTTCATCTGCTCACGGGTCATGAAGATATGGGCGTCGTCCTGGGTGAAGCAGCGCACCCGGAAAAGGCCGTGGAGGGTGCCGGAGAGCTCATGCCGGTGCACCAGGCCCAGCTCGCCGCAGCGCAGGGGCAGATCCCGGTAGGAATGGGGCTCCAGCTTGTACACCAGCATGCCGCCGGGGCAGTTCATGGGCTTGATGGCGAAATCCTCTTCGTCGATCTGGGTGGTGTACATATTGGCCTTGTAATGGTCCCAGTGGCCGCTGCGCTCCCAGAGCTGCCGGTTCAGGATCATGGGGGTGGAGATCTCCACATAGCCGTAGCGCTTATGGATCTCCCGCCAGTAGTCGATCAAGGTGTTCCGCAGCACCATGCCCTTGGGCAGGAAGAAGGGGAAACCGGGTCCCTCGTCCATGAGGGTAAACAGGCCCAGCTCCTTGCCCAGCTTGCGGTGGTCCCGCTTCTTGGCCTCCTCGATCCGCTGGAGATAGGCGTCCAGCTCCTCCTTCTTGGGGAAGCAGGTGCCGTAGATCCGCTGGAGCATCTTCCGCTTGCTGTCCCCGCGCCAGTAGGCGCCGGTGCAGCTGGTGAGCTTGACGGCGTTGCCCTTCAGCTTGCCCGTGCTCACCAGATGGGGGCCCGCGCACAGGTCCGTAAAATCACCCTGGCTGTAGAAGGTGATGATGGCGTCCTCCGGCAGATCCTGGATGAGTTCCACCTTGTAGGGCTCCTCCAGGCTTTCCATATACTGGATGGCCTGGGGCCGGGGCATCTCAAACCGGATCAGGGGGATATTCTCCTTGATGATCTTGCGCATCTCCGCCTCCAGCTTCGCCAGGATCTCCGGCGTGAAGGGGAAATCGCTGTCCACATCGTAATAGAAGCCGTCGTCGATGGCGGGGCCGATGGCCAGCTTCACCTCGGGATAGAGGCGCTTCACCGCCTGGGCCAGAACATGGGAGCAGGTATGCCGGAAGGCCAGACGGCCGCCCTCATCCTCAAAGGTGTGGAAGGTGGCGGCACAGTCGTGCTCCAGAGGCAGGGGCAGACCGTGGACCTTCCCGTCCACGGTGGCGGACAGGACCTTCCGGGCAAAGCCCTCCGAGATCTTTCCGGCTACGTCCAGCAGGGTGCTCCCCTTTTCCACCTGGATCACGCTGCCGTCCTTCAGGGTTACGTTGATCATGTGTGCAAACCTCCTTGGGCGTCCAGACGAAAGACTACCCATGTATTTCTATCACAGGCTTTGCGCCTATAATATGCGAAAGATTGCCCCGAGCCCCAAGGTAAGCAGGAGCAGCGCGGGCTGATGAATGATGTAGATCAGCAGGGCATGCCGACCTGCCGCCGGGAAAAAGGGTACGCTGAAGGTGTAGAACCGCGCCGGCAGCCTTCCCGCCCGGATCTTCTCCCCCAGCCAGGTGCCGAAGAGGAAGACGAAGAGCCAGGGAAACAGGGGGAAGTAATCCGCTGAGTAAAAGGACGGGGTGATCAGGCCGAGGGGAAAGAGCCATCCCGGCTTATCCACGACGACCCCGTTCGCCAGCCTCGCCGTGAGCGCCGTGCCCAGGACGCAGAGCAGGATCATCACCCAATCCGGCAGCCGGTCCCAGAGCTTATGGGTGAGACCGTAAAACAGCATGCATACCGCCAGCATATGCAGCACGCCGCAGAGGATGAGGACGCCCGGCGCCCCGCCCAGGAGCTTTTCCCCCAGAAAATCCCCCAGCCAGGTCACGGCGGTGAGGGCCAGGGCGATGAGCAGGAGGATCCCGCCCCGGCGCAGATTGGACCGGGAGAAGCGGGAGGAGACCCCGGAGAGGAGGATGAAGCAGCCGGCGAAGAAATAATGCAGCACATCCAGCACCGGGTTCGTGAAGATCCACCAGGGAGCCCCCAGGAAGGCCGCCAGGTCATAGAGAAAATGGTGGCAGCACATGAGGACCACGCAGAGGCCCCGCAGGGCGTCTATGGCCTGGATGCGCCCCCCGGAATAGGAGCTCATTTGGTGACGTTGAAGCGGAAGAGGACGATATCCCCGTCCTGCATCACATAGTCCTTTCCCTCGCTGCGGATGAGGCCCTTTTCCTTGGCGGCCTGCATATTCCCCGCCTTCACCAGATCGTCGAAGGAGACCACCTCCGCCCGGATGAAGCCCCGCTCAATATCCGTATGGATCTTCCCCGCCGCCTGGGGGGCCTTGGAGCCCTTCCGGATGGTCCAGGCCCGGACCTCCGGCTTGCCGGCGGTGAGGAAGCTCATGAGGCCCAGCAGGTCATAGGCGCAGTTGATGAGCCGGTTGAGGCCCAGCTCCTTGATGCCCATTTCCTCCAGGAAGGGTTCCCGCTCCTCCTCCGGCATCTCCATGAGATCCATCTCCAGCCGGGCGCAGATGGGCATGCACTGCTCCCCCTGCTCCCGGGCGAAGGCGTTCAGCTTCTGATAATTCTCGTTATGCTCCAGGTCCGCGTAGCCCTCCTCGCTCAGGTTCGCCACGTAGATCACCTGCTTCAGGCTCAGGAGACCGCCATCCAGGAAATAGTACTGGTCCTCGTCGGCGATGGGGTAGGTCCGGGCGGGCTTGCCTTCGTTCAGATGCGCCAGAAGGCCCTCGAAGAGGTCCGCCTCATGCTTGTATTTCTTATCCCCCTTCATGTTCTTCCGGGCCTTCTCCAGGCGGCGCTCCACCACCTCGATATCCGCCAGCACCAGCTCCAGGTTCAGCACCTCCACGTCCCGCAGGGCGTCCGCCGGCTCATCGAAGATCTCCTCGTTATCGAAGCAGCGCACCACGTGCACCAGGGCGTCCGTCTGCCGCACAGCAGCCAGGTATTTGTTGCCGGAGCCCTCCCCCCGGGCCAAGCCCGCGATATCCACAAATTCGATGGTGGCGGGGGTGACTTTATCCGGCTGATGCAGCTCCGCCAGCCAGTCCAGCCGGCTGTCCGGCACCTTCACGACCCCCAGGTTGGGCTTGTCGTCAAAGGAGCGATACATGGCGGTCTCCGCCTTCTCGCCGGTCATGGCGTTGAACAGGGTGCTTTTTCCCACATTCGGGAGCCCTACGATGCCCAGCTTCATATCCGTTGCC
Source organism: Oscillospiraceae bacterium (assembly GCA_045223835.1). Lineage (GTDB taxonomy): Bacteria > Bacillota > Clostridia > Oscillospirales > Oscillospiraceae > UBA1774. The sequence goes on from JBGUZS010000145.1 coordinate 23,205, forward strand.
TCCTCATTATCAGGCGTTCTATGCAGTATATCACAGCCGAACTATTTACACAAGTCCGGCGGTCCGGCTTTCCGCCGCCTCAGCCCAGCAGCTGATCCAGGGTATCCCGGTAGGCCTGGAGATCCGCGCCGACGATGGTCTCCCCCACCAGGTTTCCCTCCCTGTCCACGAATACCGTCGTGGGGATATACTGGGCGCTGAGCAGGTCCCCCATCTCCTCGCTGGGCCGCAGGACGGGATAGGTGATCCCCGCCTTGATCATGAGCGTCTTCGCGCTCTCGATGGCGGAATCCGTGGTGCCGTCCAGGAGGATCCCCACCAGCTCCACGCCCCGGTCCCGGTACTCCATATACAGCTCCTCCAGCTCCGGCAGCTCCCGGACGCAGGGGGAGCACCAGGTGGCCCAGAGATTGATCATGGTGACCTTGGCCCCGCCGAAGAGGCTTTCGCTGTTGACCTTGCTCCCGTCGATATCCTTCGCGGTGAAGGAGAGGCTCGTCTGAGGCGCGGCCTCCGGCTCCTCCTGAGGCTTCTTCCCGCAGGCGCAGAGGACCAAGAGCAGACAGAGGACCAGCGCCAGGCGCTTCGCGGACTTGAACCAAATCATATTCATCTTGCCCCCTCGCAGTTTTTTGCTGCGTCAGTATAACACAGCGCCGGGCTTCCTACAAGCCCGGCGCACAGACTGCAGACAAAGGGTCAAAAGCCTCGCAGAGTTCGCGCCCGCAGGCGCGAATGAGATGAGATTCATTTTGGTCTGAGCCGACTGTCGGCGGCGCGGCGGACAGCGCCGTTCAATCCGAATTCGACGCCAGGGGGTACCGGAATACCAGCTCCCCCGTGGAAAGGGACCGGTAGCAGAAGCAGCCGTTCTCCAAGGTGGAGGGCTGCAGACACCTCACGCCGATCACGGACCGGGTCACGGGGGTGACATACTTCTCCGGCTATCTTTGGTCCGAAG
>JBGUZS010000146.1:0-7607 GCA_045223835.1 Oscillospiraceae bacterium
TCGGCTATACCCTGGTGCTCATCGTCATGTGCGTCATCCGGGAATTCCTGGGCAGCGGCACCTTCGGCGGCGGGCTCCTGGGGCCGGAGGGAGCGGGGATCCGCATCCTGCCGGAGGGCACGGCGGCAACCTTCCTGGTGCTGCCCGTGGGCGGTTTCCTCACCCTGGGCTGCCTCATCGCCCTGATGCAGTATCTCCTGCGGAAGAGCGAGGAGAGGAAGAAGGGAGGGGAGGATCGATGAGCTTGACCGGTCTGGTATCCATCGCCCTGGGGGCGATCCTCATCGAGAACTTCATTTTTTCCCAGTTTTTAGGCATTTGCCCCTTCCTGGGGGTTTCCCGGAAGACGGAAACCGCCCTGGGCATGGGCCTGGCGGTGACCTTCGTCATGGCCCTGGCCAGCGTCTTCTGCTGGCTGGTGAACACGCTTCTGCTGGTACCCCTGGGTCTTGCCTATATGCAGACCGTGGCCTATATCCTGGTGATCGCGGCCCTGGTGCAGTTTGTGGAGATGTTCCTGAAGAAGAGCCTGCCCGGCTTGTACCAGGCCCTGGGCATCTACCTGCCCCTGATCACCACCAACTGCGCGGTGCTGGGGGTGGTGCTGCTGAACACCCAGAAGAATTACGATTTTCTCTCCAGCCTGGTATACGGCGTCACCGGCGGCGTCGGCTTTCTGGTGGCCATCGTCCTCTTCGCCTCCGTGCGGGAGCGGCTGGATCTCACTTCGGATTGTCCCAAGAGCTTTGAGGGCTTCCCCATCGCCCTGATCTCCGCAGGCCTGCTGGCCCTGGCCTTCATGGGCTTCTCCGGCCTGAAGGTCTTCTGAGAGGAGGATAGAGCATGACGAATGTTTGGATCGCCGTGGCGGTGCTGGGCGGGCTGGGCGCCTTCTTCGGCCTGCTGCTGGCCATCTCCTCCCGGGTCTTCTATGTGAAGACGGATGAACGGGAGGAAAAGGTCGCCGCCTGTCTCAACGGTGCCAACTGCGGAGGCTGCGGGTATGCGGGCTGCGCAGCCTATGCCGCCGCCATCGTGCGGGACGGCGCGCCCATCGATCGATGCGTCCCCGCCGGACAGGAGGGGGTCAGGCAGATCGCCGGGATCATGGGCGTGGAAGCGGTGGAGATGGCGCATACGGTGGCCTTCGTCCGCTGCAGCGGCGGCGACAAGGCCCAGGTGAAGTACGCATACGATGGGCTGCAGGACTGCACCGTGGCAGCCCAGGCCATCGGCGGCGGGCAGCGCGCCTGCGCCTACGGCTGCCTGGGCTTCGGCAGCTGCGTGAAGGCCTGCCGCTTTGGCGCGCTGCATATCGTGGACGGGGTGGCGAAGGTGGACCCGGAGCAGTGCCGGGGCTGCATGGCCTGCGCCGAGGTCTGCCCCAAGCATCTGATTGTCTCCGTGCCCTTTGGCTTCGAGGGAGCGGTCCCCTGCGCCAATACGGATAAGGGCGGCATCACCCGCAAGGTATGCGAGAGCGGCTGTCTGGGCTGCCATATCTGCGAGAAAAACTGTCCGCATAACGCCATCCACGTGGTGGACAATGTCTCCGTAAAGGATTATTCCAAGTGTCAGAACTGCGGCATCTGCGCGGAAAAGTGTCCCCGGAAGCTGATCTATATGCCCCATCCGGATCTGACCAAGCGTCCCGGAGCCTGACCTCGATCTTCGTCTGCCAGGGGAGGGGGATCCCTCCCCTGGAATCACTTTGCAGGAGTAGAAAATATGGTATTCGACAATATTCTGGAGGCTATCGGCCATACCCCCATGATCCGGCTCCGGCGGCTGCCGGACCCGGAGGGAGCGGAAATCCTGGTGAAATATGAGGGGCTCAACGTGGGGGGTTCCATCAAGACCCGCACGGCCTACAACATGATCCTGGCCGCGGAGCAGGCGGGTCAGATCGGACCGGACACGGTGATCGTGGAGCCCACCAGTGGGAATCAGGGCATCGGCCTGGCGCTGGTGGGCGCCGTGCGGGGTTACCGCACCGTCATCATCATGCCGGACTCCGTCTCCGCCGAGCGGCGGCTCCTGGTGGAGCAGTACGGGGCGGAGGTGGTGCTGGTACATGACGCCGGGAATATCGGGGACTGCATCGCGGAGTGCATCCGCCGGGCAAACGAGATGGGGGAAAAGGATCCCAAGGTCTGGATCCCCCAGCAGTTCTCCAATCCCAACAATCCCCTGGTGCACAAATACCATACGGCCCAGGAGATCCTGGAGCAGGTGGCGGGCCCCATCCACGGCTTCTGCTCCGGGGTAGGCACCGGCGGTACCCTCTCCGGCATCGGGGAGACCCTGAAGGCCCTGAATCCGGATATCACCATCTGGGCCGTGGAGCCGGAGAACGCCGCCATCCTGGCGGGGGGCAACGTGGGGTCTCATCTGCAGATGGGCATCGGGGACGGCCTCATCCCGGATAATCTGGATCGGGAGATCTATGAGGAGGTCTATGTGGTCTCCGATGAAGAGGCGCTCAGCACCGCCAAGGCCCTGGCCCGGGAGGAGGGGCTTCTGTGCGGCATCTCCGCGGGCACCAATGTGGCCGCGGCCCTGGCCCTGGCAAAGCGCCTGGGGAAGGGGAAACGGGTGGTCACCGTCCTGCCGGATACGGGAGAGCGATATTTCTCCACCCCCCTGTTTCAGTAAAGGAGCGGAAAAATGAACCGGGAAAGGCATGAGAAACGGAATTTCTGGCTGCTCCTGGTCCTGGCGGTCCTGGCGGGCTTGGGCTTCCTCATCTGGGGGCAGTACAACACCGCCTCCACCATCTTCGACCTGGGCTTCCTCCGGCGGAACGCCGCCGAGCTCATGAGCTCTGCCGAAGGGGTGAAGCTGGAGGGAGAGGCGCAGGAGCGGTACGACGCCCTTCTCCGGGAGGGGGAGGAATGGACCCAGGGCAAGGCCCTGAAGCAGGGGAGCTGGAAGACCGAGAGCATCGTTCCCTGGTTCGGGGAAGCCGCCGGGATCACCCTGAGCTATGACTTGTATACCCAGGCGTCAGACCGCACCGTCATCCTTCTCCACGGCTTCCAGGAGGGGGCGGGGGACGTGCGGTATTGGGCCTCCTTCTGGTGGGATCAGGGCTGGGATGTGCTGATCCCCCAGCTCCGGAGCTACGGCGCCGGGGATGAGGGGCGGATCCCCTGCACCTACGGCGTATATGAGCAGTTCGACTTGTACGACCTGGTTCTTGCCCTGGGGTTGGACCGGAAGACCCTGGTCATCCAGGGGCGGGGGACCGGAGCCGCCGCCGCGGTTTTCCTGGCGGCGAACCCGGAGCTCGCCGGGGCCGGCGTGGACGGGATCGTTGCCGAGAGCCTGTATGCCAATATGGGGACGGACGCCGGGACCATGGTGAAGAAGCTCTTCGGCCTGGGAAACCCCCTCCTCCTTCGCTTCCTGGACGCCCAGATCCGGCAGAAGCTGGGCTTCCTGCCGGAGAGCGTGGATCTCCCCGCCGCCGCGGCCAACTGCCGTATCCCCGCTCTGCTGGTATGGGGGGAGGACGACGGCTTCCTGGATCCCCAGCTCACCCGGCAGGTGAGGGACGCCTGGGGCGGGGAGCGGGACGGCGCCGGGCTGAAGGGCGGCCATCGTCTCCTGTGGGCGGAGTCCGGGGAGGACTATCGGGCAGCCCTAACGAAATTCCTGGAAATGGTGGCTTGATCCCGGTTGTCATATCCCCGGGGATATGGTATACTGCATCCTGTGTTCTGCATAAATAATCACCCCGCGGTCAGCGGGCGATCCTGGAGTGAATGGATACATGAAGATCAAGATCACGGCGGACAGCACCTGTGACCTGGAGCAGGAGCAGATCCTGCAGCACCATATCACCGTCACCCCCCTGCATATCGGACGGAATAACGGACAGGATTTCATCGACGGAGTGGATATCACCCCGACGGAGCTCTTCCGGTATGCGGACGAGGACGGAACCCTCTGTCATACCGCAGCCGTCAGCGTGGGAGAGTATGAGGCAGCCTTCCGGAAGGCCCGGGAGGAGGCGGACGCGGTGATCCATGTGAACATCGGCTCCGGCTTTTCCGCCTGCCATCAGAATGCGAAGATCGCCGCCGCCGAGGTGGACAACGTCTTTGTGCTGGATTCCGAAAACCTGTCCAGCGGCATGGGCCATTTGGTGATGGATGCCGCGGAGCTGGCGGAGGCCGGGGAACGGCCGGAGGAGATCCTGCGTATCCTGGAGGAGCGGCGGAGCAAGGTGGAGACCAGCTTCGTCCTCAGCACCCTGCGGTATATGCGCATGGGAGGCCGGTGCAGCGCCGTGGCCGCCCTGGGCGCCAACCTGCTGAAGCTCTCCCCCTGCATCGAGCTGCGCAGCGGCGCCATGGGGGTGGGGAAGAAGTACCGGGGCAGCTTTGATAAGGTCCTGACCCAGTATGTGCATGACCGGCTGGACGGGCGGACGGATATCGACTACCGCCGCATCTTCATCACCGACTGCATGGCCGGGGAGGAGCGGCGGATGGCCGTGCGGGAGCTGGTGCAGGAGCTGGCCCCCTTCGAGACGGTGCTGAGCACCCGGGCGGGCTGTACGGTCTCCAACCACTGCGGCCCCGGCTGCCTGGGGATCCTGTTCTTTCGGAAATGAACGCGATATCGCACCCCGGCGGAAACCTTGTTTTCCGCCGGGGTGCTTTTTTCTGTATTTCCGATGAAAATAACGGTTTTTTCAGAAAACCACGAATACCCTGTCCGATTTTCCCCCTCTCGCGGAACATAAAGAATAGAGGGGCTACGGAAGGAAGTGAGGGCCTTGTTCAACCCGGCGGACGCGGCGGAGGATCGGAGCAGATCGAAGCGGCAGGAGCTGGAAATCGCGGAGCGGAGGTATATCCAGGAGCTGTACCTGAACCATTACCCTGCGCTGCAGAGGGCTGCCTGGAATCTGGGCTTTCGCGGCGAAGCGGTGGAGGACTGGCTCCAGGAGACCTTCCTCATCGCCATCCGGCGCATAGACGCCCTCAAAGCCTGCAGCAGCCCCGGGGCTTATCTGATGCAGATCCTGCGGAATGTGATCGGCCATCATCTGCGAAGAAAAAAGCAGGCTGTCCTTGTCATGGAAAAGCTGCAGGAAGTGGGAACGGCAGATCGGGAGAATTATCAGGATGAGGAGGATCCGGCAACGCTGTATCGCGGGCTGGTGAGCGATGAAGAGCTTCGCCTTCTGATCCGCTTTTATCTGGAGGGCTGGTCCCAGAAGGACCTGGCCCGGGAGCTGGGAATCGATATGGAGGCATGCAGCAAGCGGATCCAGCGCGCGAAAGCGCATCTGAAGGCCGCGATGGAGCGGGATGGACTGCTTTGAGCGGGAGGAAGAAAATGACAGCGAATAAGAACCGGGAACAGGAATACGCGAAGATGACGGCGGAGGAGCTGGAGCAGCGGTACCGGGAAGCCTTCTTCTATACGGATGAGATCGACGAAACGGTGTATATGGAGCTGGAGCGGCTCGGGGAAGCCCTGGGGGAGAAGCGGCCTGCGGAGTTTGCCCATACGGCTGAGGAATCCTGGAAGCGGTTCTCCCGGGTCCATGAGGAGGAGATCACCCAGTGCTGCGCGCAGGCGGCGAGGAAGAAGGCCGCCGCAAAAGCCGGAAGATACCGCGCCGCGGCAAGAAGCGTCCTCATCGCCGCGGTGGCGGTGGTCCTCCTGGCAGGGGCCGCCCTTGCGGCGGACTCCCTGGGGCTGGTGGCCTGGGTGCCCCAATGGAATGCGGCGGCCGGGCGATATGAACCTGCGGCGCAGGAGGTCTCCGGGGAAAGCCCCATCCCGGCAGCCCTGGCGGAGCTGGGGATCACGGAGCCGGTTTATCCCGCAAAGCTGCCGGAGGGCTTCACCCTCACGGAATCCCGCATCAGCGAAGACCCCCTGGTCCTGATGGAGCAGTATGCCCGGAACGACCAGCGGCTCAGCATCACCGTCACCCCCATCGAAGGCTTCAAAACCGCAGTGTATCAGGCGGAGGGGAGCGCGGCGGCACAATACCCTTCCGGCGGCGGGGTGCACTACATGTTCAAGAACGCCGGAACCATCACCGTCGTCTGGTACACGCAGAATTATGCCACCTCCGTCAGCGGGGACATCACCCGGGAGGAGATCAGAGGGATCATGGATTCCGTCGCGGAGAGGTCAGCAGGATGAGGAAGATGAGATCATCCAGGCGGATCATGATCGCCCTGCTCATCTTGCTTCTTCCCACGGGGATCGTGCTGCTTTTGACGGGAGTGATCATTCCCCGGCAGAAGACCCAAAAGGCCATGGAGCTGTTGTCGGAGGGCGAATATGCTGAAGCCTGCGCGATCCTGGCGGAGCTGGGGAAGGATGAGATCATCATCGGCAGCATCCATGCGCGGGCGGACGCCCTTCTGAAGGCTGGGGACGCGGATGGCGCCTATGCCCTGCTGGCGGAGCTGACGGACGAAGGAAGCAGGGAAAAGCGCATGGAGATCAAGCGGCAGCAGATCCGGGATACCCAGGAGGGAAAGTATTTCACCCTGGGCCGCTATGAGCAGGACAACAAACCGGGGAACGGACCGGAGCCGATCCAATGGATGGTCCTGGCCCGGGATGGGGACCGGGTCCTGGTCATCAGCCGCTATATCCTGGACTGCGTCCGCTATGACGAGGAATACCGGCGGGTCACCTGGGAGACCTGCACCCTCCGGGCCTGGCTCAACGGGGAATTCCTGGATTCCGCCTTTGATGCGGACGAACAGCTTCTCATCCCGACGACCCATGTCACGGCGGACCCGAATCCCGATTTTGCCGTGGACCCGGGAGAGGATACGGAGGATAAGCTCTTCCTGCTGAGCATCCCGGAGGCAGAAGCGTATTTCCATCCGGATCCGTACGTGCGCCCCCTTCCCAACACCGGGGACTTTAAGTTAGTGGAAAAAGTATTGGCAAAGTATGAAGCAAATCCTTCCACCCTGTATTGCAGGCCCACAACCTATGCGGCTGCCCGGGGCAACATTTCGCAGGGAGGCGCGGGCCACGGCGCCGCAAACTGGTGGCTTCGCGCACCCGGCATGCGGGCGTCCAGCGCGGCCTATGCCGACTTCTACGGCTTGTTCTATACCTGGGGCAAAGTGGTCAACTGCGACGGCGCGACATGCTTACCGGGCATCCGTCCTGCGATGTGGATCGACCTGGGAACTTGATTATCGAAGAAAGAAGGGAATTTTATGAAGCATATCCGGGCATTGTGCCGCAGCCCCCTGAAGACTATCCTCACTCTGCTGCTCCTGGCAGCGGCGGCTTTCCTCTTCCTGTACAATCTTTCAGAATACAGCGTCTCAGATCGGGAGTACCGGGAGGCCAGGGACCGGTATGAGGGCGTCCTGACAGTGGAGGAGAAAGCCATTCAGGATAATACATCGTATTATGATTACTTCCTGCTGACGGATGAAACAAATCCGGGGGATACCTACGGCGAGGTCAGCTATGAGGAGTATCACCAGCAAAGCCTCAGCAGCGAATTGATCACTAAGCTGAGCGGGCTGCCCCATATCTCGAGGACAGAGAAACGGTATTTGACCTCCGGCGTTTCCCGGGATTATGTCCGACTGGATACC
>JBGUZS010000147.1:0-8731 GCA_045223835.1 Oscillospiraceae bacterium
ATGCGCTTCCGGTACACCAGGTTATGCAGCTCCCCCAGCCGCTTCTGGAGCTTTTTCAGCTCCTGTTTATACTCCTCGTCCTCCAGGGCGGGGCTCAGATCCACCTCCCGGAGCCGGGGCAGCTTCACCAGGGGAAAATCCGCCTTGAAGGGCTCGCCGATATAGCGTCCCTCCTCCAATCCCCTGCGGATGGTTTTGGTCAGGAGCTTCAGCGCGTCCCGGACGGCGGTGCGTCTGTCGTCCCCCTCCAGCACGTGCCAGGGTACTGTCTCCCCCGTGGCTGCCATGAAGTCCTCATAGGCCTCCCGGAACCGCTTGTATTCCCGGTGCTGCCACAGGTCGTCCTCCGTCGCCCGCCATTCCGTGGAATAATCCTCCCGCAGAGCCCGGAGGCGCTTGCCCTGCTCCTCCCGGTCGATGCGCAGGAAGAGCTTCAGCAGAAGATAGCCCCCGTCCCGAAGCTGACGCTCGAATTCCGTCACGCTGCGGATCCGCTCCCGGTACTGCTCCCCGGTGATCTCCCGCCGGAGATACCGGCGCACCACGGATTCCATCCAGCCGGAGTCGTAGAACATGAGCTGCCCGTCCTCCGGGATCTCTTTGGCATAGGGCCAGAGAAAGGGATACCGATCCTCCCGCTCCGGTCCCACCCCGGGGGAGACGACATTGTAGAACCGGGGATCCATTTCGCAGATGAGCTCCCCGATGAGGCTGCCCTTGCCCGCGGCGGCCCAGCCCTCCACCAGGACGATCACCGGCAGACCCGCGCTCCGCAGCGCCATCTGCTGCCCGGCCAGGGTCTCCCGCAGGGCCTTGATCTCGGCCTTAAGCGCCTGTTCTTCCTCGGACTTGTTCTTTTTGCTCATTGCCGCACTCCTCTCTTCTCCCATGAGGGCTTCCCTCCCGGCGCTCCGGGAGGACTCCGGCGATCTGCGGCCCCGCCGGTTATCCTTTCACAACCAGAGTATGTTATTATACCATTATCCCGCTGTTTCAACAAGGGGGCGGATGCCCGTTTCACTTCCCCGCTGCAGCGGTCTGGCTCCCTCCCTGAGGGAGCTGGCGCGGAGCGCCTGAAGGAGTGCTTTTCATTGAAGCTCTATCGTCAGAGCTGCCTGTCGTCATGCTCCTTCCGTCTTCGCCGCTTTGCGGCGAAGACGCCTCCCTCCCCGAGGGAGGCTGAACACGAGACGATCCGCTCCGGTGTTCCTGGCGAGGAGACGGTGAGGCGAGAGATGCTGCAAAACAAGCGGAGGCGCCGCGAAAAGCAGCGCCTCCAATGCTGGGATCGGCGGTATTCGATTTGCCTCGGCAGCACTCAGTCCTTTTTCCCGGTCCTGGGGATATTCATGAGCCGCTCGAAGGGGACCAGCCCGGAGAAGAGGATGGGCAGGATGCGGGCCGCAGCCACCGGAGCCATGCCAATTTTGAGAAAAAAGTGGTCACCGCACATTTGCTGCGCGTATTCAACATATATTACTTCTTCCGTTTCATTTGACCTCGAAACGAAAGTTCGTCATTACGGCGTAGCAGACACCGCTCAGTTTATAGTCCAGTGTCAGGGAATCCGTCAGAGCGCCGTTATCCGGCAAAACGGAGAGGATTTTCCTACTACCGGCTCTTCCCGTGGGTGTTATCATCCATGGAAAACCGCCGAAGTCGCTCTCTAATCCCACGGCCCTCTGCTCTTCCTTGTCGTCCGAGAACACGCAGGAGAGTGTCAGGCTGCCATCCGCAAGTCTTTCGACGCCGAAGCGCAGCGTGCAGCCCTCCAGCTCAACAATCTCGCTGTATTGCAGCGCCTCATCTGCGCTGGCAAAATGCCGGTGCAGCACCGCCGTCTCATCGCTTTTCATGATCACACAGGGCAGCTCAAGGCTTGTTTCTGCCGCATGGGTATTTTGGAAGCGGAAACTGGTCGGGATATACACTGGGGAGTCATTATCAAGACAATACAGGGTTTCACCGTCTGCCCTCAGGCAGAGCGTTCCGCCGGGCACAACGGTACTGAAGCCGCCGCCAAAGCCATAACAGACAAACTGCAATTCCGTATGGTTGACATGGTACAGCTGTACGGCGATCTCATCCTCGTTCACCGAAAATTCGGCGGCGACGTCAAGGTAATCGTTCGATGCGATTTGCGCATGCTCCGGAAGCTCCGGTATGAAATCCACCGATTTCAAGGTAAAGCTCACACTGCCGAAGCCGCCCGGAAGCAGCAGCGTCAGTTTCATGCCGTCCGACAGCTCGCTCGTCGGCACAGAGAACACAAAGGTCATACCAAATTCTATATTGTGGCGGATGTAGCTCGAGAATGAAACGGTCGGGTATTGCGCGTCTCCCACCTGCAGACTGACGCCCACCGCCGTTTTTCCGCTGCCGCCGCCGCTGTTCGCCGTCCTCTCGCGGCCTGTGTATTCACCTGACAGGGAAACGGTCAGTTTTCCATCCGAAGCAATGACGCTGTTCAATCTGCCCTGCCCCAGCCCCTCACATCCGAAAGTCTGCGTATCGGCGTTTGTGTACAACTCGGCGCTGCCATTCACGTCCCCGAACCAGGGGATCCAGCCATATCGCACGCCGATGGCCAAGACCGCTGCGAGCAGGAGAAGCGCCAAAATGCACAACAGGATTGTTCTTCCGAGATGCCTGTAGGACCTTTCCATGTGCATAGCTCCTTCAATCCTATTTCTTGTGAAAAAGCGCATAAGCCGACGATCAACAGTCCGGCTTATGCGCCCATGGGAATGATTTTGATTCGTCCTTTCCATAACTGGGGACTGCGCCAAAATCGTTTCCGGCATACGCCAAGCTGAATACAGGGAAAACGACGCATGATATTATCCTCCAATCATTTCAAGTGTCAGACGGGCAGTCGTTCGGTTCCTTAATTATAACTTATTATTTCATAATTACAATTATTTTTTGTCAATTTATTTGCTTTATTTTGTGTTTATGAACAATAATCGTCAGCTGACCAGCCTGTATAAGAAGGACAATATGCCGGATCAGCAAAAAACGCGATTCTGTACCGCTGTCTCAGCAAAGCGGTGGAACCGTCAAAAACATCCCTCCGGCGGCAGGTCCGGAGGGATGTTCGACGCGGTTTACGGGCTTAGGCGTTTCCGCTCAGTTTTTCTCCCCGTTTTTCGGGATATTCATGAGCCGCTCGAAGGGGACCAGCCCGGAGAAGAGGATGGGCAGGATGCACATGGCCGCCATAAGGCCGAAGAGGAGGAGGTAGTTGTCCCCCGCGATGGGAGCGACGATGTAGCTGGGGATGATGACGCAGCAAAGGAGCTGCAGGGTCATGGCGGTGCCGGTGGCGGTGGCGGCATACTTCCGGCCGATGCCCTCCAGATAAGCCGGCATGGACTGGAGGAAGGGCAGGAACACCACGGCGATGAAGCCCGTGGCAAACAGGCCCGCCGCCAGAGCCGGGCCCTTGGGCAGGAGCCAGGCCGTAGCCTCCAGGACGCCGCCCAGCAGGCCGCAGATGCGCATGATCCACCTGACCCTGTTCCCGGTGGTGCCGATGCGCCGGACGATGGCGGGGGAAACGATGCTGGTGATCATATTGCCCATGGTCAGGGCGACGGCGTACCAGCCCGCCTCCCCCTCCGTCAGCCCCCGGCTCATCAGGGCCTGAGGCATGAAGATGGTGTTGCTCAGCATGCCCAGCATCATGCCGATATTGCACAGGGCCACGAACCAGAGGCCTTTGTTCCGCAGGACAGTGGTCACGCTTTCCCGGAAGGAGGCCCGCTCCTCCTCCGCCTCCTCCCCCGCCGGGGCAGCTTCGGCGCCGCCCTTCTTCTCCGCGTTCAGCAGGAGCCACAGGACCAGGACCGCGACGGCCAGCACGGCGGCGAACCGAAACGCGGCCTGGGTGGTGGGAAACTGGGGCGCGGTGCCGCTGCCCAGGGCCATACCCAGGTTGGAAAAGGCCAGCACCAGCCCCATCATGGCCGTTACCTTCGAGGCGGGGAACCAGGCTCCCGCCACCTTGGGAGTAGTGGAATTGACAAAGGATGCGCTGAAGCCCATCAGGAGCATGGAGATGTACATGAACCAGTATCCGGAGGTAAAGGCGCGCAGAACAACGCCGGCGACGGTGAGGAAGACCGCCGCGAGCAGCACCTTGTGGCCGAAGCGGTCCATGAGCAGGCCGGAAAGGAAGCTGAGGATGATCCCCGCCAGCAGGGGGGCGGTGGCGATGCTGCCGTACTGCCCCTGGCTGAGTCCCATTTCCGTCCTCAGCCGGTCCGCCAGGCTGGTGACCTGATACTGGGCAAAGTTGGGCAGGAATATGCCCAGACACAGCAGGCCGACGATCACATATCCGTACCAGGGGGCTTGTTTCCACTTATTCTTCATGTTCTTCTGCCATCTCCATGAGTTTTTTTAGTCTGTGGTGCAGGCTGGATTTGGTGAGGGGGGGAGAGGCGATATCCGCCAGCTGGCTCAGGCTCAGCTCCGGATTCTCCAGCCGGAGCCGGGCGGTCTCCCGCAGCTTGGGGCTCAGCTCCCGCAGCTTTCCCCGGGCCTCCAGGGACCGGATGGCCCTGAGCTGCTCCTGGGCGGCGTTCACCACCTTATCCAGGTTGGCCTGGTCGCAGTTCATGCGGCGGTTCACCTTATTGGTGATCTCCTTCTCCACCTTGGTGCTCATGATCTCCATGGCCGCCAGGGGGGCGCCGAGGGTGGTGAGCAGATCCTCGATGATCTCGCTCTGCTTGAAATAGATCACATAGTTCCCGTTCCGGGCGAGCTCACCGGGCTTGAAGCCCAGCTCCCGGAGGATCGTGGCGGCCTCCCGGGAGACGCTGTAATGGCTGGTGATGAACTCCATATGGTAGCCCTTCCCCGGGTCTGTGATGGAGCCTCCCGCCAGAAACGCTCCCCGGAGGAAGGATATGCGGCAGCAGTCCTCCTCCAGCACCCCCAGGTTGATATGGTGGGAGGGGCTGCGCTCCAGCTCCATCCCGTACAGGGCGCAGAGCTTCTCCAGCGCCGCCGGGTCCCGGAGGCTCAGGATGATCTTCCCCGAGCCCTCCTCCCCGCTGCGCCGCTCCGGGCTGACCCCCGCGGCCCGGTGAAGAAGGCGCTCCAGCCGCTGGGCAAAGGAGGCATGCTCCGTTACCACCCGCAGCTCCCGATGGGTGAAGGTGTTGCAGTACAGCATCGCCCCGTACAGCTCCGCCTGCACGCAGCAGGGCTTGGTCATGGGGGCGCGGCAGAGCTCCGCTTTCGTTTCAGAGGAAAAAGACATATCCGATCCCCGCCTATTTCAGGTCCCGGTGGGCGCAGTCCGCCCGATAGCCGCAGTCATGGAGCAGCTCCGTGATCCGCTCCGCCAGGACCACGCTCCGGTGCTTTCCGCCGGTGCAGCCCACGCAGAGCATCAGGGAGGGCTTCCCCTCCTCCTCATAGCAGGGGATGAGGAAGCGCAGCAGATCCATGAGCTTATCCAGAAAGGCGCCGGTGACGGCGTAGGAGAGGACGTAATCCCGCACGGGGGATTCCAGCCCCGTATGCTCCTTCAGCTCCGGCACATAGAAGGGATTGGGCAAAAAGCGGACATCCAGCACCAGGTCCGCATCCTCCGGTATGCCGTATTTATAGCCGAAGGAACGCACATGCAGAGCCATCCCGCTCCGGGCGCTGTCCCGGCTGAACTCCTCCACCAGGCGCTGGCGCAGCCTGGAAAGGGGATAATCCGTGGTATCCACCACCACGTCTGCCAGGTCCTTCAGCCAGGCCATGCGCCCCCGCTCCAGGGTCACGGCGCCCCGGAGGTCTCTTCCCTCGGGATCCAGCGGATGCCGGTGGCGGGTCTCCTTATACCGCAGGAGGATGGCCTCCGTCCCGGCCTCAAGGAACAGGATCCGGAGGGGGGCCCGGCCCTGCAGATCCTGAATGGCCTCCCGCAGCCTGCCGCTGCCGTCCATACCCCGGATATCGCTCACCAGGGCCACCCGGTCGTACTTCTCCTCCGCCGCCATACACAGGTCTACGAAGCGGGGGATCAGCTCCGCCGGGAGATTATCCACGCAGTAATAGCCCAAATCCTCCAGAATGGAGGCTGCCTGGCTCTTTCCGCCGCCGGAAAGGCCCGTGACCAATACGAATTCCATTCTTAAAGCACCCTTATCTCCGGCTCCAGGGCAACGCCCGAATCCCGCAGCACCCGTTCCCGTACCGCGTCCAGCAGCCGCCGGACGTCCGACGCGGTGGCGCCGCCGGCGTTCACGATGAAGCCCGCGTGTTTCTCGCTCACCATGGCTCCGCCGATGCGGAAGCCCTTGAGTCCCGCCTGATCGATGAGGGCGGCGGCATACGCCCCCTCCGGCCGCTTGAAGGCGCTGCCCGCGCTGGGCAGCTCCAGGGGCTGGCTGCTCCGCCGCCGCTCCATCAGCTGCCGGCATTCCTCCCGCAGGGTCTCCGGGTCTCCGGGACGCAGGCGGAGCCGGGCGCTCAGGAGGACCATGTCCCCGGTGAAGGCGCTGCGCCGGTAGCCAAAGCCCTGCTCAGGGCCCCGGAACACCCGCTCGTTCAGGTCCTCATCCAGGAAGCGCGTCTCCTCAGCCACATCCTTCATCTCTCCCCCATAGGCGCCGGCGTTCATCACCAGGGCGCCGCCCAGGGTCCCGGGGATGCCGTAGGCAAAGACCATCCCGGCGAGGCCGGCCTTCGCCGCCTTCGCCGCCAGGGCGGTGAGGGAGACGCCGCATTCCGCCTCCAGCGCTTCCCCCGCGATCCGGGAGGCCTCCGCCCGGGCGGTGACCGCGACACACCGGTCCAGTCCCTCATCCGGGGCCAGGACGTTGGTGCCGTTGCCCAGGATCAGGGGCTTTTCCCCCAGGCCTTTCAGCAGACGGCAAAGGGCGGCAAGCTCCTCCCCGCTCCCCGGCAAGGCCAGAAGGCGGGCGGGACCGCCGATGCGGAAGCTGGTATGGAGGCTCAGGGGTTCCTCCTCCCGAAGCTCCAGCTCCGGGAGCGCGGCCCGGATGCGGGCCGCCAGGGCGTCAGCCATTTTCCCCTCCGTTCAGCATGCTCTGGGCAAAATGCTTGTTTATCCGCTCGGTGAATTCCTGCGCGGTATTGTATCCCAGCTTCTTCTGGCGGTTGTTCATGGCGGCCACCTCGATGATCACCGCCAGGTTCCGCCCGGGCTTCACCGGGATGGTCACCGTGGGGATCTTCACCCCCATGAGGGTGGTATACTGGGTTTCCAGCCCCAGACGGTCATAGGACATCCCATCCTGCCAGGTCTCGATATTGATGATCAGATCCAGCTCCTGGTAGGTCTTGATGGCGCCCATGCCGAAGAGGCGCATCACGTCCACCACGCCGATGCCCCGGATCTCGATATAATGCTGGATCAGGGGAGGCGCCTGGGCAAAGAGGGTGCGGTAGGAGATCTTCTTCAGCTCCACCGCGTCGTCCGCAATGAGGCGGTGGCCCCGCTTCACCAGCTCGATGGCGCATTCGCTCTTCCCCACGCCGCTTTCCCCCATGATCATGATGCCCTCGCCGTAGACCTCCATCATGGTGCCGTGGCGGGTGATCCTGGGGCCAAGATGCACGTTCAGGGTGGTGATGAGCTCCGCTTCGAAAACGGAGGTATCCAGCTCCGTGCTCAGCAGGGTGACCTGATGCTTCTTCGCCATCTCCAGGCATTCGGGGTAGACCTCCATGCTGTGGCAGATGATCAGGGCAGGGATATGCCGCTTCATCAGCTCCTCAAAGATCTTCCGCCGCTCCACCGGGGGCAGGGTCTTGAGATACATGATCTCCACCGTGCCCATCAGCTGAAGGCGCTCATTATCAAAATGGCTGAAAAAGCCCACCAGCTGCATACCCGGACGGTTCAGGTCAGGGGTGACCACCTTGACCTGGTCGTAATTCGGCGGCGTATACACCTTGGTCAGGCCGAATTCATCCACCAATGTGGAGAGCTTGACGCTGTATCTCTGCTCCATTTCCTCCGCTCCTCTCGGTCCCCGGACGCAGGACCAGACTTCTGGACAAATTTTATACAAGATCATAGGCATTTGCAAGCAAAAATTCTGTGTCGTATCGATGAAAACCATTTGACAAAGAGGAGGGAATCCTCTATAATAATCGGGCTATGCAGAAGTATGTACCGCCGCGTCCCGATGACACGGCTCTCGGGATGAGCTGGAGGAGCCTATGCGCCTGGATCTGAAGGAAATACTCCAAAAGGATGGGACCATTCCCTTCTCCTGCACGACGGACCTGAGCGATCTTCATTTTTCCGCCATCTCCCGCTTTCTTTCCCCGGTGACCGCCAGCGGCAGAGTGACCGCCGGCGCCGGGGTCCTCACCCTCACCGGAACGGTTTCCGCCGAGGCCCTCTGCCTCTGCGACCGCTGCGGAAGGGAGTTTGCCCGGGAGTTCCGCATTCCCCTGGAGCTTCCCCTGGCGGAGGATCCCCAGGATGCGGAGGATCCGGATCTCTACCCCATCGTGGAGGACGGGGTGGATCTGGACGAGATCGCTTCCACCGCCTTCGTGCTGGGTCTGGAAACCAAGCTCCTCTGCAAGCCGGATTGCCGCGGCCTCTGCGACCGCTGCGGCAAAAACCTGAACGACGGTCCCTGCGGCTGTACCGCTGAAACCGATCCCCGATTAGCTGTATTAGGACAGCTATTAGAACAAGAATAATACAGGAGGTGTCATAATGGCTGTTCCGAAGAGAAAGGTC
>JBGUZS010000148.1:0-11107 GCA_045223835.1 Oscillospiraceae bacterium
CCGAGCTCTTCATAAGTCTCACGCAGCGCCGTATCAATACAGTTTTCTCCCGCCTCAATATGGCCACCGGGAAAGCAGACTTCCCCCGGCTGCCGGACATTCAGAGAACGGACCTCCATAAGGAGCGCTGGTTCATCTTTGTCCCGGACGACCGGAATCAGGATGGCTGCTGAAGGTGTGTGGACATCTTTCTCTTCTTCCGATACCGATGGCTTGATTATATCTTCCATGATTGGCTTCCTTCTTACCGTTACTGATGCATTTTTTGGTTTCTGTAATTGATATTATACGGCAATCCGCTTTCCCTTTCAATGAGCAAACGCTCCAGAAGCAAACGGAGAGGCGTGATTATCGTCTCTCCGTTTGGCCTTCGCTCGATCACATGAGCATAATGGTTTTACTGACCCGCGACGCCGGCATACGCCCACCGTTTCAGGGGACTCTCTCATTTCGGGGGAGTTCATATATTAACTCGGTCAATGAAAGAGACATACACCAGGCAAGCCTCTCAATCTGCATTGGACAGCAGAGTCCGGATGATCAGGATAGAAAAGGGGCCAAAGTGCCGTTCCAGGAACTAATCAACGAAGGATACGAAATCAGTGAAAACCAGATTCTTGCTAATGTGTCAGCGGACAAGATTGATATTGATATGGTAATGGCTCATATCATTTGTGCAAGGGAAGAGCTTGTATGAAATGAGGATATAACAGCTTGAAATGCGATTGGTAGTATGCTACACTACTAATCGTTGCAAGATATGAAGGGATTTGAGAACAATTATGCCCTTTCTCCATGTTCACCAATTCGTTCTCCACGGCTTTGCGGACGGTCGTAAAAGATGGATTTGAATTGCCGAGTTTTGTCTCGCAGGCTGCTTTCACTAGGCCAAGTGACCAAAAATGGAGCGTAACCTTTTGTTGGCTATAGCTTGGTTCTGATAACTAATTATATCCCTTTACAAGATTAAACCTACTGCCTTGTCAAGACGTCCCGACAATGAAGCCCTTGGATATGCCGAAGGCCGAAAACAAGCCTGCTGAGAAGCCCATTGAGGCCCCAATTGATGCTCCTGTCGTGGAGGATAAGATCGACTTTTCCAATGTCGTGATCGAGCCTCTGTTCCAGGATCAGGTGGATTTTGAGACCTTCGCCAAGATCGATTTCCGAGCCGTGAAGGTGCTGGACTGCCAGGCGGTGAAGAAGTCCAAGAAGCTCCTGCAGTTCACCCTGGACGATGGTTCCGGCGAAAATCGGACGATTGTAAGCGGTATCCACGCCTATTATGAGCCGGAGGAGCTGATCGGCAAGACATGCATCGCCATCACGAATCTGCCTCCGAGAGCCATGCTGGGTATCGAATCCTGCGGTATGCTCCACAGCGCCATCCACAAGGAGGGGGAGGAGGAAAAGCTCCATCTCTTGACGGTCGATCCTCACATCCTGGCAGGGGCAAAGCTCTATTGATGAGACGGACTGAGAAAGTCAAAGATCACCGATTCGGTCTCCAATCATCGACTTTCGCACTTCAAACCGGAGGGCGAAAACGTGCGATTCCTCATGGAACAGCATGTACCCGCGTTACCCTGTGAGAGATTCCCTGCCTTGAGAAAAGAATAGGTTTTTAACGGAATGAGTCCGCTGATTTGATCAGCGGACTCATCTGTGTTCTTGGATCGGCATGATCTTGATACGACGATGCCTTAATCGGTCAGTGCGCGTTTCTGGGAAACGGAGACCTTCACATCATAGCAGGCAAAGGAACCGTTCACCAGCTCAGCATCCGGCTTAGAGGTAAAGGCGCTGACCAGGGGAACAAGAACCAGACCGGCCAGCATGGCAAAGGCGCCGCAGTTGATGGGGGACTGGAGAACTGCGGGGAAAGAAGACCGGAAAAGCATATTCAGGATCATCAGCACGGAGCCGAAAACGAAACATACCCAGCAGGAGGTCTTCGTGGTCCGCCGCCAATACAGGCTGTAGAGGAAAGGTGCCAGGAAGGCCCCGGCCAGCGCGCCCCAGGAAACGCCCATAAGCTGAGCGATGAAGGTGGCGCTGTTGGAGCTGGTGGCGCTCAGGGAGCTGCGGTACTGGAAAACTGCGATGGCGGCGGAGATCAGGATGAACACCACCACAAAGATCCGAATGATCCGTACCTGCCTTTTTTCATCCATCTTCTTCACAATATTCCCTTTCAGCAGATCCAGGGTAATGGTAGAGCTGGAGGCCAGCACCAGCGAAGAGAGGGTGGACATGGAGGCGGAAAGCACCAGGATCACCACTACGGCGATGAGCAGATCCGGAAGACCGGAGAGCATGGAGGGGATGATCGCGTCATAGCCCCCCACGGGGATGCCGCTTGCGGAGAGCTCGATGCTGTCAGAGAACAAACGCCCAAAGCCGCCCAGGAAATAGCAGCCGCCGGCAACGACCACGGCAAAGAAGGTGGAGATGATCGCGCCCTTACGTACGGAGGCCTCGCTTTTGATCGCGTAAAACTTCTGTACCATCTGGGGCAGCCCCCATGTGCCCAGAGAGGTCAGGATGACCACGCCAAGGAGCCCGAGCGGATCGGGACCGAAGAAGGAATTGAAAATGCCGGGCGCGGTGGAAACGGCTGGATCAGATACCGCGGCCAGGCCGTTCAGCGCTTCCAAAAAACCGCCCTTGGAAGCCAGGACCGCAGCGATTACGGCGACGATTCCCACCAGCATGATCAGACCTTGGATAAAATCATTGATCGCGGTGGCCATGTAGCCTCCGGCTATGACATAAATCCCGGTGAGGATGGCCATAACAACGATGCAGACGGTGTAGTCCAGGCCGAAGGCCATCTTAAAGAGCCGGGACAGACCGTTATACAGAGAGGCCGTATAAGGGATCAGAAACAGGAAAGTGATGATGGAGGCGCCGATCTTCAGACCCTTGCTGCCATAGCGGCGGCCGAAGAATTCGGGCATGGTGGCGGAATCCAGGTGCTGGGTCATGATACGGGTGCGGCGGCCCAGGATGAACCAGGCCAGAAGGGAACCGATCAGCGCATTTCCCAGACCGATCCAGGTGGAGGCGATCCCGAATTTCCAGCCGAATTGTCCGGCATAGCCGACAAATATGACGGCGGAGAAGTACGAGGTGCCATAGGCAAACGCGGTAAGCCAGGGACCGACAGAGCGCCCGCCCAACACGAATCCGTTCACGTCGGTCGCGTGACGGCGGCAGTAAAGGCCAACGCCGACCATCACACCGAAAAACAGAATAAGCAGCAGAAGCTTGAGAAACATAGTGGATCCATCCTTTCCTTGATTACGCTTCAAGAGTATAGCATTTTAAATTGCTGATGTAAAGAGAAAAAAGAAAAAAACCGATTCCTATTTTGAACCGGTTTTTTCTATACTCTGAAGCTATTCCACAACCTTGATCTCGTTCTGCTGGGCTACCAGAAATTCGCTGTTGTAGGTGCGGCGCAGAAGGGGTTTTTCGATCTTTCCGGTGGGGTTCCGGGGAACCTGGGCAAAGATGATCTTCCGGGGCCGCTTGTATCGGGGCAGCTGATTGCAGAACTCGTTCACTTCCGCCTCGGTGAGAGAGGCATCCGGCTTGACCTCAATGATGGCAGCAGCGATTTCGCCCAGACGCTTGTCCGCCAGACCGATCACCGCCGCGTCTTTAATGGCCGGATGGGCCCGGAGAAAGTCCTCGATCTGAACCGGATAGATATTCTCCCCGCCGCTGATGATCACGTCTTTCTTCCGGTCAACCAAATAGATGAATCCATCCTCATCCCGTTCGGCCATATCGCCGGTATAGAGCCAGCCGTTCTCCAGGACCTCCGCCGTGGACTTGGGGTCATTGTAATAGCATTTCATGACCCCTGCGCCTTTTACGGCCAGCTCGCCGACGCCGTGCCGGATCTCTTTTCGGTTTTCATCCACGATCTTGACCTCCCAGCCATAGCCGGGTATACCGATGGCGCCGACCTTATGAATATTCTCCACACCGAGATGGACGCAGCCGGGGCCGATAGATTCGCTCAGACCGTAATTGGTATCATACTGATGGTTCGGGAAATAAGTCTTCCAGCGCTTGATGAGCGTGGGGGGGACGGGCTGGGCGCCGATGTGCATCAGACGCCACTGATCCAGGGTATAATCGGCAAGATTGACCCGACCGCTTTCAATTGCATCCAGAATATCCTGCGCCCAGGGAACCAGCAGCCAGACTATGGTGCAGCGCTCCTCGCTTACCGTGCGGAGGATCCATTCCGGACTCACGCCCCGTAGGATGACCGCCCGGCTACCGGAATAGAGAGAGCCAAACCAGTGCATTTTGGCCCCGGTATGGTACAGGGGAGGAATGCAAAGGAATACATCGTCCCGGGTCTGCCCGTGATGGGCCTGTTCGACCTTGGCGGCGTGGGTCAGGCTGGCGTGGGCATGAAGAATGGCCTTGGGGAAGCCTGTGGTGCCGGAGGAGAAGTATATTGCGCCATCGTCTTCATCGGTGAGATAGATGCTGGGGGCAATGGAGGAGCAATAGGCAATCAGCTTTTCATAGCTGTCCGCGAAAGAGGGACAATCATCTCCGACATAGAAGATGTTCCGCACCCGGGGGACCCGGTCCAGAACGGTCTCCACCCGTCCGGTGAACTCCGGACCGAAAACCAGCGCGTCGACGTCGGCCAGCGTCAGGCAATGCAGGATTTCATCCGCATCATAGCGGTAGTTCAGCGGAACGGCCAGAGCGCCGGTTTTCAGAATGCCGAAATAAATGGGCAGCCACTCCAGGCAATTCATGAGCAGAATGGCGACCTTATCGCCCTTTTTGATGCCGCGGGTCAGCAGCAGATTGGCGAAGCGATTGGCTTTGATGTCAAATTCACCCCAGGTCATCTGCTTGCGGAAGGCGCCGCCCCGGGCGGATTCGATCAGGGAGTATTCCCGCCAGGTGACGTGCGGAACCGCCTTGACATCCGGATTGATCTCCACAAGGGCGACTTCGTTCTTGAAATATGTGGCGTTTCGGGCCAACAGCTCGGTAATGGGCATGTTCTCAGCTCCTTCATGTTTGCCCGCATATTCTGACACGATTGCATGGTTTTGTCAATGCTCCGGGACGCAGAAAATTTATTTATTTACATACTTGAATTTTACGAAAAAACCAGTACAATGAGAGAATGATTCAAATACTATACCCGAAAAAGGTGGTAAATATGAAGCAACTTATGTTAGGCAACGCTGCGGCAGCCCGGGGCCTTTACGAAGCAGGCTGCTGTGTCGTTTCCAGCTATCCCGGTACGCCGAGTACGGAAATCACAGAGGAAGCGGCGAAGTACGACGCCATTTATGCCGAGTGGGCGCCCAACGAAAAGGTCGCCATGGAGACGGCGTTTGGCGCGTCTCTGGCCGGGAAACGCAGTTTTTGCGGGATGAAGCATGTGGGCTTGAATGTAGCTGCCGACCCGCTGTTCACCGTGAGCTATACCGGGGTGAATGCCGGTATGGTCATTGCCGTAGCCGATGATCCGGGCATGCATTCCTCCCAGAATGAGCAGGATTCCCGCCATTATGCCGCTGCGGCGAAGATCCCCATGCTGGAGCCTTCGGACTCGGCGGAGAGCTGCTCGTTTGCCAAGCTGGCGTTTGCGCTTTCGGAAGAATTCGATACGCCGGTGCTTTTGAAAATGTGTACCCGCGTTGCACATTCGCAGAGCATAGTGGAGACCGGGGAACGCATCGAGCAGCCGGTGAAGCCGTACGAAAAAAACATCTCCAAGTATGTCATGATGCCGGGAAACGCCATCCGCCGTCATCCGCTGGTTGAGGGGCGCACCCGCGCCCTGATCAAGTATGCGGAGACTGCTCCGGTCAACCGGGTGGAGCCGGGCACGGATCGCAGCATGGGGATCATTACTTCTTCAACGTCCTACCAGTATGTGAAGGAGGTATGCGGTGATACCTATCCCGTCCTGAAGCTGGGCTTGATCTGGCCTATGCCGGAGAAGCTGATTCGTGATTTCGCCGCCGGCGTGGAGCGCCTCGTGGTGGTGGAGGAGCTGGACGGCTTCATTGAAAGCCACTGCCGTGACCTGGGCCTGGAAGTCACGGGGAAGGATCTCTTCCCGCCGGAAGGGGAGTTGTCGCAGAACCTGGTGGCGGAGAAGCTGGGCCTGCCGGTTCATCGCGGAGCGATGCTGGAAGAAAGCATTCCCGCCCGCCCGCCGGTCATGTGCGCCGGCTGTCCGCACCGGGGCATGTTCTACACGCTGTCCAGGAACAATGTCACGGTCCTGGGCGACATCGGCTGTTATACGTTGGGAGCTGTCGCGCCGCTTTCCGCTATTGAGATGACCCTTTGCATGGGTGCCTCCGTCTCATCCATCCATGGCTTCAACAAGGCTCTCGGCGCGGAAAGCGAAGGGCGCACGGTCGCGGTCATCGGGGACAGCACCTTTATGCATTCGGGCATGACCGGCTTGGCCAATATCGCTTACAACCAGTCAAACTCCACGGTGATTATCCTGGATAACTCCATCACAGGCATGACCGGCCATCAGCAGAATCCCACCACCGGCTACAACATCAAGGGTGATCCGGCCGGAAAGATCGATCTGGAAGCGCTTTGCCGCGCCATGGGCTTCCGCCGCGTGCGCATCGTGGATCCCTATGACCTGGATGCCTGCGATAAGGCGCTGAAGGAAGAGCTGGCTGCAGCAGAGCCTTCGGTCATCATCAGCCGCCGGCCGTGCGCGCTGCTCAAGTACGTCAAGCATAAGGCCCCGCTGCAAGTAGATCCGAACAAGTGCAGGAGCTGTAAAAGCTGCATGCGCGTGGGTTGTCCGGCCATCAGCATGAAGGACGGAAAAGCCGCCGTCGACAATACGCTTTGCGTTGGCTGCGGCGTGTGCAGTCAGCTCTGTCGTTTCGATGCCTTTGAGGAGGGAAAGTAAGATGGTAAAGAACATCATGATCGTCGGCGTGGGCGGCCAGGGGACGCTGCTGGCCAGCAAGATGCTCGGTCATCTGCTCCTGGGGCAGGGATATGACGTGAAGGTTTCCGAGGTCCACGGCATGAGCCAGCGCGGCGGCAGCGTCGTGACCTACGTCCGGTTTGGAGACAGGGTGTATTCTCCCGTCATCGACGAAGGGGAGGCGGACTTTATCGTCTCCTTTGAACAGCTGGAGGCGGCCCGGTGGATAAGCTATCTGAAGCCCGGCGGCGTCATCGTGACCAATACGCAGAAGACGGATCCCATGCCGGTGATCACCGGCGCCGCGACCTATCCGGAAAATCTGATCGGGAAGATGCGGGAGAAGGGCGCACAGGTGGATGCGGTGGATGCCCTGCCCCTGGCGGAAAAGGCTGGCACCGCTAAGGCGGTAAACCTTGTGCTCATGGGGCGTCTGAGCCGGTATTTCGATTTTGAGGATGGGGTTTGGCAGGAAGCTATTGATGCATGCGTTCCCGCAAAATTCCTGGAGATGAACCGAAAAGCATTTGCTTTGGGTAAAGAGAGCTGAAAAGCACGACGCAGTTAATAACGATGCAGGAAGGATGAAAGAGAATTGAGAGAGAGCAGAAATTATTTCCAACCGGAGCGGGAGACCATGCCGCTGGAGCGTATCCGCGCCCGCCAGAGCGAGCTTCTGGTGCGGCAGGTGCGCCATGTCTGGGAGCGCGTACCCTATTACAAAAAGCTGATGCAGGATAAAGGCTTGGAGCCGGGGGATATCACCGGTATTCAGGATATCTGGAAGCTGCCCTTCCTCTCCAAGGAGGATCTTCGCGAGGCTTATCCCTATGGCCTGCTGGCTGAGCCGCTGGAGAACTGCGTACGGATCCATTCTACTTCCGGGACGACAGGGCGCCGCATTGTGGCCTTCTACACCCAGGCGGACATAGATCTTTGGGACGAATGCTGCGCCCGCGCCATCGTTGCCGCCGGAGGCAGCGATAAAGACGTATGCCATATCGCCTATGGCTTCGGCCTCTTCACCGGCGGCGCCGGTTTGAACGGGGGCAGCCATAAGGTCGGCTGCCTGACCGTACCCATGTCCTCGGGCAATACGGAGCGGCAGATCATGTTCATCAAGGACCTTTCCGCAACGATTCTTTGCTGCACACCCAGCTACGCCGCATATCTGGCAGAGTCCATGAAGGAGCTTGGCATGGGTCCGGATGAAATCTCCCTCAAGGCCGGTATCTTCGGCGCCGAAGCCTGGACGGAGGAAATGCGCCGTGATATTGAAAAAACGCTGGGCATCAAGGCGTACGATATCTACGGACTGACGGAACTTTCTGGTCCCGGCGTATCCTTTGAATGTTCGGAACAGGCGGGTATGCACATCAATGAGGACCATTTCTATGCGGAGATCATTGATCCCAACACCGGAGAGGTCTTGCCTGAGGGGACAAAGGGCGAACTGGTATTCACCAGCCTGGATAAGGAGGCGTTCCCGCTTCTCCGCTACCGTACGAGAGATATCAGCGTACTGAGCCGGAAGGAGTGCTCCTGCGGGAGAACCTTTGTGAGAATGTCAAAGCCCATGGGCCGCAGTGACGATATGCTGATCATTAAGGGCGTGAACGTATTCCCCTCCCAGATCGAGACCGTGCTGCTGAACAAGGGTTACCAGGCGAATTATCTCATCACCGTGGACAGGATCAACAATACGGACACCCTGGATATCGATGTGGAGATGACGCCGGAGCTGTTCTCCGACAATCTCTCGGTTGTTTCCGCCCGGGAAAAAGACCTGGTGAACGCGCTCAAGGGCATGCTGGGTATCTATGCCAGAGTGCATCTGGTTTCTCCGAAAACCATCACCCGCTCCGAAGGAAAGGCCGTGCGGGTCATTGATAAGCGAAAGCTTGTTTGACGGAAGGAGGATCATCCATGACTGTGAATCAGATCTCTGTTTTTGTGGAAAACAAATCCGGCGCTCTGGCGCAGATCGCCGGTGAACTGGCCGCCGCCGGGGTGAATATGCGCGCCCTCTCCATTGCGGAAACGCCGGATTTCGGCGTGCTGCGCTTCATCGCGGACCAGGAGGAGAAAGCGTCGAAGGTCCTGAGGGAGAACGGCCATGTCCTGACCGTGACCCCCGTATTGGCTGTGGCGCTGCGGGACGAGCCCGGCAGCTTTGCCAAGACGATGGGGATTCTGGCGGGTGCCGGAATCGACGTGGAATATGTCTATGCCTTTTTGACCCCTCGTCCGGATACCGCCTGCATGATCTTCCGTGTGGCAGATAACGCTGCGGCGGAGAAAGCCCTCTCGGCTGCAGGCGTGAAGCTTGCGTCCATGGAAGAACTGAAATAGAGTTCCGGAGAACAACAGGCAGCGGGCGGCTTTGAGCGGGGGACGCCTTTTGCCCGGAACACTGCGAAATGACGAGTTTTCCTCTGCCGCCTTTTCCCGCGAATCAAGCAGAATGCTGAGCGAACAAAAACGAGAAGAGAAAAGACTGCCGGTCAGACAGACCGACAGTCTTTTATATTCAGTATAATGATCCAGGGGAGACAAAGAAGTGATGACGGTCATTCGGCGGCGATTCGTGCCTTGGCTTTCCGGATAGCGGGCTGAAATATTGCCAGAAGCATGACGATGGCGATGGTCCAGCCGATCGGATAGGAGATGTACAGATGAAAGAGCGTGGGGTGTTTCGGAAAATAGGTAAAAGCCCAGATCAGACGAAAAGCGAATAAGGCGAAGATATTGATCACCGCCGGGGCGACGGAGACGCCGTAGCCCCGCAGACAGGCGTTCAGCGTGCCCATAACGGCGTAGATGAAAGCAAAGGTGGCAACGGCGCTGGCCCGATCCGCGCCGAAGGCGACGGCGGCAGGCGCATCCGGCAGAAAGAGGGAGACGATCTGAAACCGCAGCAAAAACCCGATGGCGCCGAAAAGCAGGCCGCCCAAAACGGTGATGAAGAGGCTGTCTTTAAATACCGTTTTCGTCCGGTCATACATCCGCGCGCCGACGCATTGCCCCGTGAATACGGTGCACCCCTGGGTAAGGGATTCGATCGTGGAGAAGATGAGACCGTCGATATTCAAGGCGGCGGCGTTTCCTGATACGGCCAGGGACCCCAGAGAATTGACGCAGGTCTGCAGCGGAATGTCTGAGGCGGCCAGCATGGCTGCCTGCAGTCCGGCCGGAATGCCGATCCGCAGGATGCGGGCGATCTTCTCCTTTCGCAGACAAAGCTTGCGGAGGTCAAGACGCCAGGCTTCCTCCTCCCGCATCAGCGCACGCAGGACGAGATAGGCCGAGAGATACTGGGTGATTACCGTTGCTGCCGCAACACCTACCACGTCCCAATGGAAGATGGCTACAAAGAGGATATTGAGGATCAGGTTGGTCGCTCCTGAAATGGCCAGGAAAATGAGCGGGTGCCGGGAATCTCCTCTGGCGCGCATAAGGGATGCGCCGGTATTGTAGGTCATCTGGGCGGGGATGCAAAGAAAATACAGCCGGAGGTAGGTTGCGGCGCCGCCGATGATATCCTCCGGAGCATTCATCATACGCAGGACCGAAACAGCTAAGCCCTCCCCAAGGAAAAGCACGAATATCCCCACCAGAAAGGCCAGCAGCAGGGAAACATGCATCGTTTCCCGGTAGCTGTCGGGATTTGAAGCGCCCACGTCATTGGCTGCACAGACGGTTACGCCGGCAGCCAGGCCGCCGAAGAAGCAGACAATGAGCATGACAAAGGCAAAGGTCGCACCGACGGCGGCGAGGGCTGCGCTCCCCGCATACCGGCCGACTACCAGACTGTCTGCGGAGCTGAATAGGATCTGGAGCCAGCCGGTGAGGACCAGAGGCAGGGTGAAGCGCAGCAGGCTGCCCATCACATTTCCATGGAGCATATCAACTTTGTTCTTCAAAGATGATCCCTTTCTTTCGCTCAGTTTTCCGTATTATACAATAAACCGAAAATGATTCCTATAGGATTTGAAAAAAATGTATGAAACAGGAGCGGCAGCAATTTGGGAAGAAACAGCTCTTTGGAGGAGACGATCCGAGGCAATGATATGGTACAAATGATAGGTGACAAATAAAAGAGGAAATTCAACTCGAACATGGTAAGATGTAGTTGCTACA
>JBGUZS010000149.1:0-2896 GCA_045223835.1 Oscillospiraceae bacterium
CGCAGCCGGAGCATGCATCGGCAATGAAAAATCCTTCCGCCTTCTTCTCGGTCCCGCCGAAGCGGAAGGAGGCGCGCAAAGAATGAATACTTAAGACCTCAGAATGAAATAAAGCAAAAATCCTGCCGACGAAAGTCGGCGGGATTTATTCTTTGGCGGAGGGCGTGGGATTCGAACCCACGTGCCGGCTCATCACCGACAACTCGATTTCGAGTCGAGCTCGTTATGACCACTTCGATAGCCCTCCGTATTCAGCCGGGCGAGGATATGGCGCCGACAACGAGGCATATTATAGCTGAAAACAGCCTGCCTGTCAATTGCCGGAATGCACAGAAGAAAACCGGCGCCGCAATATTCGCGGCGCCGGTGATCAAAAGGGAATGCTTATTTCTTCTCGAAGCGCTTGCGCTGATCTACCCAGTCCAGATCGGCGCGGGCTTTGCCGAAGCCGATGGTATCGTTGCCGAAGGCGGGACCCTTCACGGGCTCCTTCTTCCGGGCTTCCAGGGAGGCGCGCATGTCATAGCCTTCGCGCTCGGAGTTGAGCATGATGTCCTCCTCGGACAGGGGGGCCTTCTGCTTCTCTTCCCAAGCCTTCATGCCTTCGGGGCTGGCATAGTACTTGAAGCGCTCCACGGCGATTTCGATCATCCGCGGGCCATGATCGTACGGGGCGACCAGGAACTGCTCGTTCTCGATGCCCTTCTTGAGCCACTCGGCCAGGACGCGGGGATCCATGCCATGGGCATGAATGCCGGCCAGCAGCTTCTGGGTGTCTTCGGAGACGTTGTAGCCGGTGTCGGCGAACTCCTCTGGCCGGTTCAGCAGAGCGGCCTCATAGATGCGGCTGCGGATGTTGGCGGGGCAGATGGCGGTGACGCCGATGCCGTAGGGCTTCAGGGCCTGCCAGTAGCTCTCCATCAGGTTCAGGACCCCGGCCTTGGCGGCAGAGTAGGGAGCCGTGGTGGTGCCGGCGCCGAAAGCGCCCCAGGATACGGTGGCAGCAATATGCCGATCGCCGCCGGCCTTGATCATGCGGGGGACGAAGGTGACGAGGCCGTTTACCACGCCGCCGAAGCAGACGCCCACGACCCAGTCATAGTCGGCATAGGTGGAGGCCTCGGCAGGGCCGAAGACGTTCACGCCGGCATTGAGGATGAGCAGGTTGGGCACATCGCCGAAGACCTTCTCGGTTTCGTCCGCAGCCTTGGCATAGCCGTCACGGTCGGTGACGTCCAGCTGGATGGCGTGGACAGGGGCGCCCTTTTCCTTGAAGTAAGCCATAGCCTCATCCAGGTGGTCCTGACGGTAGTCGGCGATGACGACCTTCATTCCGGCCTCAGAGAAGATCTGAGCATAGCCGAAGCCGGCGCCGGAAGCGCCGCCGGTGATGAATGCGATCTTGCCAGCAAAATCTTTCATGATATCGCTCCTTATCTCATGATTTTTCCAGATGATGCAGTCATTATAGCACAGTTCCTGCAGTAACTCAACCGGTAATCTGGCAGAAATTCCGAATTCTGCATCGATCCTCCGCAGGCCGTCCAGCCCCGGCAGCCGTTTGGGCGATGACGGAGGCGACCGGCTTCCTCTTGCTTTCTGTCTCCCGCTGTGTTACATTGTATTTGTCCGATGGCGGACAAATACAGGTGTCTCTTGAAAACCACCTTAAAAAAACAAGGAGAACTGAATAGGATGAAACGAACGACGAATGAATTCCGCAGGATACTGCGCTCAGTCCCGACTATGCCCGCCGCTTTGCTGATTCTCTCCGTTGTAGGGATGAATCTGCTGGCCAACAAGAGCATCGATACCGGTGTGGACTGGCTTGCGCTGGACTGCGGTATCCTTTTTTCCTGGCTCACTTTTCTGACCATGGATATCCTGACCCAGAGCTGCGGACCGAGAGCGGCGACTGCGGTCTCCCTGACGGCCCTTGCGCTGAACCTGTTCATGGCCTTGTTCTTTTTCCTGGCCAGCCGGATCCCCGGGGTCTGGGGAGAGAGCTTTGTGGATGGCAGCGAGGAGCTCATCAACCGCGCGCTGAATAATACCTTCGGAGGCACCTGGTACATCATCCTGGGCAGCTCGGCGGCCTTTGCCGCCTCCGCCCTGCTGAACAATTTCCTGAACCACGGCATCGGCAGGAGGCTGAAGAAGAAAACGAGCTTCGGCGCCTTTGCCATCCGGGCGTATGTTTCCACATTCCTGGCCCAGTTTGCGGACAATCTGATCTTCGCCCTTCTGGTGAGTCGGATCTTTTTTGGCTGGTCCATGGTCCAGTGCCTGACCTGCGCCCTGACGGGAGCGGTGCTGGAGCTGCTGTTCGAGGTGTTTTTCTCCCCCCTGGGCTACCGCCTCAGCAGGGGAATCCTGGAACGGGGAAAGAGCGCGGATTTGCAGGAGCAAAAAGCATGAATGTGATCATCACCGGGACCTCCGGCGGGATCGGCAGAGCGGCGGCGGAAAAGTTCCTGCGGGAGGGCTGCGACGTATGGGGTGTCGATCTGGAGGAGAGCACGATCCTTCATCCCGGCTACCGGCATATTCTCGGGGATATCCGGGAAGGCGCGCCGAAGGATCTGCCGGAGGCTGAGATCCTGATCAACAACGCGGGGACGCTGGAGGAAAAAGAGGCCATTGAGGTCAATCTGATCGGTACGATCCGCTTTACGGAGGAAGTCTTGAAGGGGAAGAGTCTGCGCAGCATCCTGTTCATCGCCTCCGCCTCCGCCAGGAATGGAGCCGAGTTTCCCCGGTATGTGGCCAGCAAAGCGGGAATCGTGGGATACATGAAGAATCTCGCCCTGACCCTCGCCCCCCGCGGCATCCTCTGCAACAGCATTTCTCCGGGCGGGGTGATCACCCCGGCCAATCGGCATATCCTGGAGCGGGA
>JBGUZS010000150.1:0-13478 GCA_045223835.1 Oscillospiraceae bacterium
GAGCCCTCCCGGAAGTAGCTCACCACCCGGTTCTTCAGGGCCTTGGCTTTTCCCACGTAAATGACCTCGCCCCGTTTGTCCATCATGATATAGACTCCGGGCTGCAGCGGCAGCGCCAGCGCCTTTTCCCGAAGCTCGTCTCTGGTCATTCCACACCCGTCCCGTCAAAGGCGGGGACATAGGTCCCCTCCGCCGCGCCGGGCTCCTGGAGGTAGCCGTCCCGGATGCCCAGCATATAGAGATAATCCCGTATTTCGTCGTATTCCTCCTGGGTGAGGGTCCGGCCCGGCCCCCCCAGCCCATTGGGGGTATACTGGGCCATAAGGCTCAGCAGAGCCTTTCCCCGGCCGAAGGTATCGGAAAACCATTCCAGCACGCCCTTGGCGTTGGAGAGGTACCCCGGCAGCACCAGATGGCGTACCAGCACCCCCCGGGTCAGGAGGCCGTTTTCGTCCAGGACATAAGGCCCCGTCTGCCGGTACATCTCCCGGATGGCCTCGTCCGCCCGGGCAAAATAATCCGGCGCGGCGGAAAGGACCCGGGCGGGCTCTTCCTCCGCGTACTTCATATCCGGCAGCCAGACGTCTACCTTTCCCTCCAGCATCCGGAGGGTATCCGGGGATTCGTACCCGCCGCAGTTCCATACCACGGGAATGCCGATGGGCTGCTCCAGCGCCTCCGCGATCACCCGGGCATAAGGGGTTGGGGTCACCAGGTTCAGGTTGTGCACCCCCGTGTCCCGCAGGCGGAGGAATACGCCCCGGAGCCGGTTGGCGTCCAGGGGCTTTCCCCGGATCTCCCGGCTGATCTCCCGGTTCTGGCAGTAGACGCAGCCCAGATTGCAGCCGGAGAAGAACACCGCCCCGGAGCCCCGGGTCCCGCTGATGCAGGGCTCCTCCCAATCGTGCCGGGCGGCCCTCGCCACATGGGGAAGGGCGGGACAGCGGCACCAGCCAAGATTCCCCGCCTCCCGGTCGGCCCCGCAGCTTCTGGGACATAAATTACATTTCATGGCGATATTATAGCGAATCCGTATGGCTTTGGCAATTCCTCAGGAGCGGCGGGAGGGAACTCTGCCTCCCCTGAAAGGGGAGGGGGGACCGGGAAGCGGTGGAGAGGTCCTGCACTACGTTCCGCTCTCCCACTTCCGCTCCAACTCCAGCAATGCGGCAAGCTTGTCTTCGTTTCCCCGCCGCGTCAGGCGTTCTTTTACCGCTCGGTGAATGGACATGCATACACCCTCAAAAGATGCGGCAACATCGTGATTTGCGTACCGCAGAATTTCCAGACCGTGCTTCTGCAGGATCTCGGAGCGCAGCGTATCATACTTTACAGCCGCTTCCTCGCCGTGCTGATCGCCGTCCAGTTCGATCACGATCCCTGCCTCTGAGCAATAGAAATCGACAATATACCGATCGATCGGCCTTTGTCGGTAAAAGTGGACCGGATAGGTTTTGAGGAAATCGTACCACAGGTGTTTTTCCTGTTTTGTCATCTCCCGGCGCAAGGCTTTGGCCTTGTTCAGATTCCCGGGATTGTAACCGGTGTAATGACGATCCGGCATGGTGTTCTCCTCAAAAAGTTCCTTCAACCCGGTATATGCGTTGGGGATACCTCTCAGTCAGCCGCCTTGCGGGAGACGGCGTCTGCCAGCTCCCCTTTCAGGGGAGCCTGTCGCTGCGGCGGGAGGGGACTCTGCCTCCCCTGAAAGGGGAGGGGGGACCGCGAAGCGGTGGAGAGGTCCTGCACTGCGTTCCGCTCTCCCACTTCCGCTCCAACTCCGCGGGAGACGGCGTCTGCCAGCTCCCCTTTCAGGAGAGCCTGTCGCTGCGGCGGGAGGGGACTCTGCCTCCCCTGAAAGGGGAGGGGGACCGCGAAGCGGTGGAGAGGTAATACCTGGCGATGGCAGTCAGGCGCTGTTTCAGCCACGAATCCCGCAAGTCCGTTGATTGCGGGCCATGATTTGCAGCAGTTGTCGCTGCGGAGCCCCGAAAGGGGCTGCGGCAATCCGTTTCCCCGTCTTACGGAAAACGATCCATTAAAAAGTCAGCGTCTAAAGCGGATACTCATATACGCGGAATACCTGATCCTCCGTGTTATGGGCGTACGTGAATCCCAGCTTCTCATACAGCCGGATGGCCGCGGCATTCTCCGGCGCCACATGGATCCGAAGAAGCGGGAACCGGCCATCCCGGCGGAATACCTCGATGATCTGCCGGATCGCTTCCGCGGCGCAGTGCTTCCGCTGATGCTCCCGATCGATCAGCAGATTGGTGAATTCGTAATACCCCTCATGCAGGGTGAAATCCAGGCGGACCATGCCCACGACCGTTTCGCCGCTGTAAATGGCATAGAGTCCGCAGTGCTGCCGCAGGGGAGTATAGGCGGTCTCCAATAAGGACCAGATGGGAGAATTGGTGAACTGCCGCTGCTCGGGCGTACACTGCAGGGAAGCGCAGGCTTCCACGCTGTTTTCATCCACGGGTCTGATGGTGATCATGGGGCCTCCTTGCGGGCAAACCGCTGTCTGCGCTCCCGCCTTGCCGAATACCGACCCGATCCGTCACACCCGGACCTGGCCGGAGCCGAAGATCATATACTTGGTGCTGGTGAGCTCCCGCAGGCCCAGGGGTCCCCGGGCATGGAGCTTCTGGGTGGAGATGCCGATCTCCGCCCCCAGGCCGAATTCGCCCCCGTCCGTGAAGCGGGTGGAGGCATTGTGGTATACCGCCGCCGCGTCCACCCCCCGGAGGAAGCGCTCCGCCGCGGCCTCGTCCGCCGTGACGATGCATTCGCTGTGCTTGGTGCCGTATCTCCGGATATGGCGCATTGCCTCCTCCAGGCTGTCCACCACCCGGGCGGCCAGGATATAATCCCCGTACTCCCGGCCCCAGTCCTCCTCAGTCGCCGGGACGGCGGAGGGCAGCATGGCGCAAACGGCCTCGTCCCCCCGGATCTCCACGTTTTTTCGGGCCAGGGAGGCGGCCATCTTCGGGATGAAGGCCGGGGCGATTTCCCGGTGGATCAGCACGCATTCCGCCGCGTTGCACACGGAGGGGCGAGAGGTCTTGGCGTTGTACAGGATCTCCGCCGCCATGTCCAAATCGGCGGCCTTGTCCACGTACACGTGGCAGGTGCCCGCTCCGGTCTCGATCACCGGGACCTTGGCGTTTTCCACCACCGCCCGGATGAGGCCTGCGCCGCCCCGGGGGATGAGCAGGTCCACATAGCCCTTCAGCTCCATGAGGGCCCTGGCGCTCTCCCGGCTCTCGCAGTCCACCAGCTGGACGCAGTCGGCGGGCAGGCCCGCCCGGGCGAGGGCGGCGCGCATGATCTCCGCCAGGGCAATGTTGGAGAACTTCGCCTCCTTGCCGCCCCGGAGGAGGACGGCGTTGCCGCTTTTCAGGCAGAGGGCGGCGGAGTCCACGGTCACGTTGGGCCGGGCTTCGTAGATCACGGCGATGACCCCCATGGGTACGCTGATCTTTCGGATGCGCAGCCCATTGGGCCGCCGGGTCTCCTCCAGGAGCCGGCCCAGGGGATCCGGCAGGGCGGCGGCGGCCCGGACCCCGTCGGCGCAGCCCCGGATGCGCTCCGGGGTCAGCAGGAGCCGATCCAGCAGGGCCTGCCGCAGACCGGCTTCCCGGCCCAGGGACATATCCTTCTCATTGGCCGCCAGAATAGCGGCGGTATGCTCTTCCAGCGCGGAGGCGATGGCCTCCAGCGCGTCGTTCCGCGCCTTTTCCGAGGTGCCCGCCAGGATGACGGCGGCGTCCTGCGCTCTGCGTCCCAATTCTTCCAGCATGTGATTACTCCTTTCCCAGGAACCGGGTCCCCAGGTCCGCCCCGTCCCGCAGACGGTAGATGGCCTTGGGATCCGCTCCGTTCAGCACATAGGTGTCGATCCCCGCGGCTGCCGCGATCTCCGCCGCATGGACCTTGGTGACCATGCCGCCGGTGCCCTGGCCGGATATCGCTCCGCCGGCGCAGGCTCTGATCTCCTCCGTGATCTCCCGTACCAGGGGGATGCGCTTCGCCTTCGGATCCGTCTCCGGATTGGCGGTATAGAGCCCGTCCGTCTCCGTGAGGATCACCAGGGCGTCTGCCCGGATGAGCACCGCCACCACGGCGGAAAGGCTGTCGTTATCCCCGTAGACGATCTCCTCCACCGCCACGGCGTCGTTCTCGTTGATGATGGGCAGCACCCCCATGCGGAAGAGCTGGTCGAAGGTCTGCACCAGGTTCCCGTGCCGCCGGGGATCCTCCACATCCTCCCGGGTGATGAGGAGCTGGCCCACATTATAGCCATATTGGGCGAAGAGCTTATCATAGATATACATGAGCTCGCATTGGCCCACCGTGGCGGCGGCCT
Source organism: Oscillospiraceae bacterium (assembly GCA_045223835.1). Lineage (GTDB taxonomy): Bacteria > Bacillota > Clostridia > Oscillospirales > Oscillospiraceae > UBA1774. Next base: position 4,373 of record JBGUZS010000150.1, read on the forward strand.
GCTTCCCGGCGGTATCCGCCGGACGCTCCCGAAGGCCCAGCTTGCCAACCCCCACACCGATGGCGCCGCTGGTCACCAGGGCGACCCGGATGCCCTCGTTCATGAGGTCCGCCAGCACCTGCACCAGCTCCTCCAGCCGCCGCAGGTTCAGCTTGCCGCTGCGGTGGGTGAGGGTGGAGGTGCCCACCTTGAAGACGATGCTTTTCGCTTCCTTCAGCATGTTTCGTTTCCCTCCCCCTCCGGCTCCGCCCCCAGGCGGCAGCCGCAGTAATCCTGACGGTAGATTCCCAGCTCCCGGCACAGGGCCACGGAGCGGCGGAACCCATCCTTCTTCTTGAAATCCGCGTAGAACCAGGGCACGCCGCAGGCCCTGGATACGGCCTCCCCGACGCCGTTCACCAGCGTCGGATCCTTTCTCGGCCCCACGGTGAGGGTGGTGCCGAAATAGTCGTAGCCACCCTCGGCGGCGAGGCGGCCGGTCTCCTCCAGCCGGAGGCGGATGCAGACGGCGCAGCGGGATCCCCCCTCCGGTTCCTTCTCCAGCCCCCGGACCTTCTCCCGGAACAGGGCGTTATCCCAGGGGCCCTCCAGCAGGGTGAAGGGGTAGCGCCGGAGCTTTTCGAATTCCCCCAGCCGCCTTTCGTATTCCTCCCGGGGCATGGTGTTGGGGTTATAGTAATACAGGGTCAGGCTGCAGGCCTCGCTCAGCCTTTCCAGCACCACGCTGGAGCAGGGGGCGCAGCAGGCCTGCAGCAGGATCCTGGGTCTTCGTCCCGCTTCCTTTTCCCTCCTGAGGATCTCCTCGCATAAAATCGCATAATTCATAGGCACAAGATAGCACATCCGGCTTGAAGTCGCAAGATGAATGGTGTATAATTTCTCATTCAAATCGGACCTGCAGGCGCGGCGTACACCCCCAGGGGAATCACGCCGTGCCCGTATGCCGTTGCCCTGAAGGAGTCTGTTTATGTATGGTCTGACCCACGCCCTCATGGGCGAGAAGGGGTTCAAGGAGCTGATGCAGCGGGTGGAATACGGCGGCTGTCCCGCCGTGTACAGCGGCCTCAGCCCCATCCACAAAAGCCATGTCGCCGCCGCCCTCCGCCGGGAGAGCGGGCGCCCCCTTGTGCTCATCTGCCCGGATGAGCTGGAGGCGGAGCGGATGCGGGGGGACCTGGAGACCCTGTGCCAGGAGGAGGTCTGGCCCCTCTATGGCCGGGAGTTCACCTTCTTTCATGCGGACAGCGTCTCCCGGGAGGGGGAGCAGACCCGGCTCCGCACCCTGCTGGCTCTCCTGCGGGAGCGGGCGGGGGTGGTGGTGACCACCCCGGATGGGCTCATGCAGCGCACCCTTCCCCCTGAGCGGCTGGACTCCGCCTGCGCCGAAGTGCGTCAGGGCGGGGAGGAGGGGCCGGAAAGGCTGACGGAAGCCCTGCTCCTCTGCGGCTATCAGCGGTATGACGCGGTGGAGGGCCCGGGGCAGTTTGCCCGCCGGGGCGGCATCGTGGATTTCTTCAGCCCCGCGGCCTCGCTTCCCGTGCGCTGCGAGTTTTTCGGGGATGAGCTGGACGCCATGGGCTATTTCGATCCGGAGACCCAGCGGCGGACGGAGAACCTGCGTCAGACGGTGCTGCTCCCCGCCGCCGAAGCCCTTCCCGCCCTGGCGGAGGGGGGAGAGGAAGGCCTGGCGGACCGGCTGGAGGACCTGCTGAAGCGGGTCCAGCGGCGAAAAAGCCCCTCCCGGGAGCTGATCCGGGTGATGACGGAGGATCTGGAGCGGCTGCGGCAGCGGCTGCCTCTGAATTCCGCGGATAAATACATGGCCCTGAGCTTTCCCCGCATGACCTGCGGCGCGGATTATATCCCCGCGGACGCCGTGGTCCTGATGGCTGAGCCCGCCGCCTGCGCCGAGCGGGGGAAGAACTGGCTCTGGCAGCTGGGTGAGGATACGGCCACTCTGCTGGAGAGCGGGCAGCTGGAGGGGAGCCTGGCGGAATTCTGCCGCTCCTGGGAGGAGGTCTGCGACGGCCTCCGGGATTATCCCCTGGCCTACCTGGACAGCTTCCGGGGCAGCGCCTATCCCCTGGCCCCCCGGGGTCTGCTGGACCTCACCGCCAAGCAGCTCCCCAGCTACGGGGGCAGCCTGTCCACCGCGGCGGAGGACATCCGCCATTACCTGGGAGATAAGTACCGGGTGGCGGTGCTCTGCGCCGACCGGCGGAAGGCGGATATCCTGCGGGATTACCTGGCGGACCGGCAGATCCCCGCCGCCGTGGACGAGGCCCTGGCGGACCTGGGGAAGCCCGGGGAATGCCGCATCGCCGTGGGGGCGCTTTCCGCGGGGGCGGAGTATCCCGCCGTCCGCCTGGCGGTGATGACGGAGGGCCAGTTCACCCAGCGTTATCGGCAGAGCGCCCCCAGGCGGAAGGGCAGCTCCAACCGGCAGAAGCTCCAGAGCTACACGGACCTGAGCCGGGGGGACCTGGTGGTGCACGAGACCCACGGCATCGGCCGCTTCCTGGGCATCGAGCGCCTCCAGACGGACGGGGTATATAAGGATTATATCAAGATCGCCTATGCGGGGACGGACGTGCTCTATGTGCCCGCCACCCAGCTGGATATGGTGTCCAAGTATATCGGCACCGGGGGTGAGGACGCCCCGGCGAAGCTCTCCAAGCTGGGGGGCACGGACTGGGTCAAGGCCAAGACCCGGGCCAGAAGGGCGGCCAAGGACCTGGCGGAAGGGCTCATCAAGCTCTATGCGGAGCGGAGCCGCCGCCCCGGCTACGCCTTCGGGCCGGATACCGTCTGGCAGCAGGAATTCGAGGACCGCTTTGAGTACAGCGAGACCCAGGACCAGCTCCGGGCGGCGGCGGAGATCAAGGCGGATATGGAGAAGCCCGCCCCCATGGACCGCCTCCTGTGCGGGGACGTGGGCTTCGGCAAGACGGAGGTGGCCTTCCGGGCCATCATGAAATGCGTCATGGATGGGAAGCAGGCCGCCGTGCTGGTGCCCACCACGGTGCTGGCCCAGCAGCATTACGTCACCGCCATGCGCCGTTTCGCGGGCCTGCCCCTGCATATCGAGGTGCTGAGCCGCTTCCGCACCGCCGGCCAGGTGAAGGAGGCCCTGCGGATGACGGCGGAGGGCAGCGCGGATATCGTCATCGGCACCCACCGGCTGCTGCAGAAGGACGTGCGCTTCCGGGACCTGGGGCTGCTGGTGGTGGACGAGGAGCAGCGCTTCGGCGTCTCCCATAAGGAACGGCTGAAGGAGCTGAGCCGGAATGTGGACGTGCTCACCCTCTCCGCCACCCCCATTCCCCGCACCCTGAACATGGCCCTCTCCGGCCTGCGGGATATGTCCACCCTGGAGGAGCCCCCTACGGGGCGGCATCCGGTGCAGACCTATGTGCTGGAGCATGATTATTCCGTCCTGGCGGACGCCATCCGCCGGGAGGTGAGCCGGGGCGGGCAGGTGTATTACCTCCATAACCGGGTGGAGACCATCGAGCGCTGCGCCGCCCGGATCCGGGAGCTGGTGGAGGGGGTCAGCGTGGCCGTCGCCCATGGGCAGATGGACGAGGCGGCCCTGAACGCCGTCATGGACCGGGTATCCTCCGGGGAGGTGCAGGTGCTGGTGTGCACCACCATCATCGAGACGGGCATCGATATCCCCAATGTGAACACCCTCATCATCGAGGATGCGGATAAGCTGGGCCTGGCCCAGCTCCACCAGATCCGGGGCCGGGTGGGGCGGTCCAGCCGCCATGCCTTCGCCTACCTCACCTTCCGGCGGGGCAAGGTCCTGAGCGAGGTGGCGAACAAGCGCCTCAGCGCCATCCGGGAGTACGCGGAGTTCAACTCCGGCTTCCGCATCGCTATGCGGGATCTGGAGATCCGGGGGGCGGGGAACCTCCTGGGGGCGGAGCAGAGCGGCTTTATGATGAGCGTGGGCTACGATATGTACCTGAAGCTCCTGGAGGAAGCGGTGCTGGAGCAGAAGGGGGAGAAGAAGCCGGTGAAGACCTCCTGCTCCGCGGACCTCTCCGTGGATGCGGGAATCCCGGAAAGCTATGTGGAGTCCCCGGAGCAGCGCATGGATCTGTACCGCCGCATCGCCCTCATCCGCAGCGAAGAGGACGCGGACGACATGACGGACGAGCTGGTGGACCGCTTCGGGGATCCTCCCCGGAGCGTGAACAACCTGATCCAGGTGGCCCTCATGCGGGGGGAGGCTGCGGAGGCGGGGATCACGGAGATCACCCAGAAATCCGGCCGGATGCTCTTCAAGGTGCAGGATTTCGATATGGAGCTGATCTCCGCCCTCTACCAGCTGCCGGATTTCCGGGGCAGGCTGAAGGTGGAGGCGGGGACCGTGCCCTGCGTGAGCCTGAAGCTGCTGACCGGGGACGTGATCGCCCAGGCGGTGAAGTTCATCCGGGCCTGGCGGGGGACGAAGAGTTGAAGCGGCTGCTGCTGCGGCGCGTTCTGCCCCTGGCCCTGCTCTGCCTGGCGGCGGCGGGGCTCCTGGCCCTGTCCGAAAACAGCCGCATGACGCCGGCGGCCCGGGAGGAGAAGGTCTACTATGTGCCGGAGCGGGCTGTGGTGGCGGAGCTGGGGGGCCTTGGCCTGACCCTGGAGGAATTCCGGTACCAGGCCTGGGAGGCCCTGACCCGGGACCTGGGCAAGGATCCGGGGGAGGTAGACCTGTTCTATGACGAGACCCTGGCGGAGCAGGTGAAGGAGCTGGCTCTGCTCCGGGCCGCCCGATGGCGGGCGGTCACACTCCTGGCCATGGAGGAGGGGATCACCGCCCCGGAGCCGGATCCGGAGATGCGGGAAGCCCTGTGCCGGGAGACCTTCGTCACCGCCTCCGTGGCGGAGAGTCTGCTGCGGGCGGAGAGCCTTTCCTCCCTGGTCTACCTCCGGCGGTACGGGCCGGAGGGGAGCTTCCTGTCCGACCGGGAGGCGGTGGAGTGGGGGACGGAGAATGGCGTCCTGCGCCTGCGGGCTTTGTGGCTCAGCGGGGATCCGGAGATCTATTCCGAGGAGGAGATCCGGGGCCGATTGGAACAGACGGAGATCTTCGCCCGGCAGCTCCGCCGGGGGGAAGCGGATTTCGATGAGCTCTGCGACGCCTATGGGGAGGATGAACGCCTGAGCGCCGGGAGGCAGCTGGCCCCGGACTGCGGGGAGGAGGGGCTGTATGCCGCCGCCGCTTCCCTGGAGATAGGCGGCTGCGCCGCCCTCCGGCTGGAGGACGGCGTGTATCTGATCCTCCGCTGTCCGCTGGGGGCAGAGGGGGAGACCCTCACCGGGGAGGGGGCGGAGCGCCTCCGCAGTCTGGCGGCGTCCGGCCTGTTCCGCCGGGAGATCGGGGATACCGCCGCGGCGCTGGAGCGCAAGTTCACCCCGGAATGGAAGAAGCTCCGCATGGACCTGCTGTTCCGTCAGCAGGGGGATACAGAGGTGAAGGAAAATGATCTTTGAGGCGGGAAGCTGCGATATCGCCGTGATCGGCGCGGGCCATGCGGGGATCGAGGCCGCTCTGGCGGCCGCCCGCATGGGGCTGGATACGGTGCTGTTTACCATCAACCTGGACGCGGTGGGGAACATGCCCTGCAACCCGGCCATCGGCGGCACCGGGAAGGGCCACCTGGTACGGGAGCTGGACGCCCTGGGGGGCGAGATGGGCAGGGCGGCGGACGCCGCCTGCATCCAGTACCGGATGCTGAACCTGGGAAAGGGACCGGCGGTCCACTCCCTCCGGGCCCAGGCGGACCGGAAGCTGTACCAGCGGATCATGAAGCGCACCCTGGAAAGGCAGCCCCGGCTGCGGCTGAAGCAGGCGGAGATCACGGAGCTGGGTACGGAGGCCGGGCGGGTGGCCTGGGTCCGCACCGAGACGGGGGCCACCTGGCGCTGCCGGGCGGCGGTGATCTGCACCGGCACCTATCTCCGGGGCAGGACCATCGTGGGGGAGGTCATGCGGGAGAGCGGACCGGATGGGATGCACGCCGCCTCCGCCCTGACGGAGAGCCTCAAGGCCCTGGGTCTGCCCCTGCGCCGGTTCAAGACCGGGACCCCGCCCCGCATCAACGGCCTGACGGTGGACTATTCCCGGCTGGAGCCCCAGTACGGGGACCCGGCCCCGGAGCCCTTTTCCTTCACCACCGAAACGCCTTTGGAAAACCGGGCGGTGTGCTGGCTCACCTACACCACGGAGGAGACCCACCGGATCATCCGGGAGAACCTCCACCGCAGCCCCCTGTTCTCCGGGGTGATCGAGGGCGTGGGCCCCCGGTATTGCCCCTCCATCGAGGACAAGGTGGTGCGCTTTGCAGACAAGCCCCGGCATCAGCTCTTCCTGGAGCCCATGGGGCTGGATACGGAGGAGGTCTATGTTCAGGGCTTCTCCTCCTCCATGCCGGAGGATGTGCAGCTCAGGATGCTTCACAGCGTCATCGGCCTGGAGCATGCGGAGATGCAGCGCCCCGCCTACGCCATCGAGTATGACTGCGTGGATCCCCTGGCCCTGCGGCATACCCTGGAAACGAAGCAGGTCCCGGGCCTCTACGGGGCGGGGCAGTTCAATGGCAGCTCCGGCTATGAGGAGGCGGCGGTTCAGGGCTTCATGGCGGGGGTGAACGCCGCCCTGGCCCTGCTGGGGCGGGAGCCCTTCACCCTGGACCGGAGCGAGGGGTATATCGGCGTCCTCCTGGATGATCTGGTGACCAAGGGCACCAACGAGCCCTATCGCATGATGACCTCCCGCAGCGAATACCGCCTTCTCCTCCGGCAGGACAACGCGGACGAGCGCATGACGGAAAAGGGCCATGCCCTGGGGCTGGTGAGCGATGAGCGGCTGGAGCAGGTGCGGGAGAAATACCGCCGGGTGGCGGCGGAGCGCAAGCGGCTGGAGCATACCCATCTGGCCCCCTCGCCGGAGCTGACTGCCTTCCTGGAGGAGAAGGGAAGCGCCGTGCCCGCCTCCGGGATCTCCCTGGCGGATCTGATCCGCCGGCCCGGGATCTCCTATGCGGACCTGTTTCCCTTCGATCCCGGAAGGCCGGAGCTGGACCGGAGCATCGGCCTGGAGACGGAGATCGGCATCAAGTACGAGGGCTATATCAAGCGGCAGCAGAAGCAGGCGGAGGAATTCCGCCGCCTGGAGCAGCGGCCTCTGCCCCCGGATCTGGATTATCTGCATATCTCCAGCCTCCGGCTGGAGGCCCGGCAGAAGCTGGACAGGGTGCGGCCGGAGAACTTCGGCCAGGCCTCCCGGATCTCCGGGGTGAATCCGGCGGACATGGCTGCCCTGATGATCTGGCTGGAGAAGGAGGGAAGATGATGGGCAAGGTCGTCCTGGGCCTCTCCGGCGGCGTGGACAGCAGCGAGGCGGCCCGCCGTCTGCGGGAGGCGGGATTTGAAGTCCTGGGGGTCTGGCTGGATCTGGGCTTCGGCAGCCCGGCGGCGGCGGAGCGCACCGCCCGGGAGCTGGGGATCCCCTTTCGGGTCTTCCCGGCGGCGGAGGCCCATGAGGCCCTGGTGCGCCGTCCCTTCGGGGAGGCCTATCTGGCCGGGCTCACCCCCAATCCCTGCGCCGTATGCAATCCCCGGGTGAAGCTCCCCTCCCTGCTGAAGGCCGCGGAGGAATGGGGGGCGGAGAAGATCGCCACGGGGCATTATGCCCGGACCGGGACCGGTCCGGAGGGCCGAACCCATCTCCTGGCCTCCGGGGGCCGGAAGGACCAGAGCTACATGCTGGCCCTCCTGTCCCAGGCTCAGCTGAGCCGGCTCCTTCTCCCCCTGGCGGGGCTGGAGAAGGGGGAGGTGAAGGGCTCCGCCGCCTCCGCCGGCCTGGGGGCCGCGGGGGAGAAGGAGAGCCAGGATATCTGCTTCGTCCCCGACGGGGATTACGGCGCCTGGCTGGAGAGCCGGGGCCTTCGCCTGCCGGAGGGGGATTTTGTGGACGCCGAAGGACGGGCGCTGGGGCGGCATAAGGGCCTGCACCGGTACACCGTGGGCCAGCGCCGGGGCCTGGGGGTCTCTGCGGAGAGCCGCCTGTACGTGGCGGAGCTGCGGCGGGAGACGAATGAGATCCTGCTGACGCCCCGGGAGGACCTGGATACCCGGGAGGTGCTGGTGCGTGACCTGAACTGGGTCTCCGTGCCGGAGCGGATGGATCCCTTCCGGGCGGAGGTGAAGCTCCGCAGCGGTCCCCGGAAGACCGCCGCCCTGGCGGAGCCCTGGGCCGACGGGAGCCTGCTCCTGCGCTTCGATACCCCCGTGCGCCGTCCCGCCCCCGGCCAGCTGGCGGTGGGCTATGAGGGGGACCTCCTCCTCTTCGGCGGCACCATCTGCCGGGAATAAGGGAGAAAAAGACGCCTGATTTGAAGCTGTTTTGCAAAACAATATCTGTATAGATAGACAAGAAAGGGGGTGTTTTTCGTGAAGAAGACAATCGGAATGATGAATAAACTGTATTTGATTCTTTCCGTTTGCATCCTATGCTGTCTTTTTTGCTCGTGTAAAGGAACAAAACAATCAGCTAAACAACAACAGACCGTACCCGAATTGTCCTATGCGGCGGCTTGCGATCTGTTTTTCCAAGCAGACGATGTCTTTTCCTGGTATTATCTTGGAATAATGGAGGTTGATACATCCCAAGTATTCAGCAATGATTCAGGCCGCTATTATCGCTGCATTGACGAGAGGCTGCCCGAAAACTGCGATTTAGTCGGCTTGCGGCAGTATCTCCAAAACTGGTTTGCGAAGAGCTATGTCGCGTTTCTCCTTCAGGAATTTGGACAATTTGCTGAAAATGATGGGGTATTATATGCTGCCGGAAATGGCTGCGGCAGCAATCCGTTTGCAGGAGAAGCCAGGGTTTCAAAAAGCATCGAGAGATTGCGTGACACGGAATTACAACTGACTGTATTGGTGGAGATCCTAGGTGATGATCTGCAGCCGACAGGAGCGGAAACAACTTATCATTTCAAACTGATTTTCGAAGACCAAAAGTGGGTTTTTCAGAATTTCGAATTTGTGCACTAAATCATCATTTGGACTGGTGACAATAACTGTTCCAGGAAACAGGCAG
>JBGUZS010000151.1:0-6004 GCA_045223835.1 Oscillospiraceae bacterium
GATCGACGTATTCATCCCCAACCCGGAGAAGGGCAAGCCCCCCATCATCCTCCATCCGGAGGAATGCTGGTACTGCGGCTGCTGCGCAACGGATTGCCCGACGCCCGGGGCCATGCAGTTCAACTGGCCCCTGCCCCTGAAGCCCAGGTGGCGGAACAAGGAGACCGGCGAAGTCCATCAGCTGACGTAAAGCCGAAAGGAAAGAGGACCGTCCCCAAAAAATCGGGGCGGTCCTCGGTTTGTTGGTTTTCACTCTTGACATTCTTGCCTGTTCGTGTTAGCTTTTCAAAATACGGTTTCTCTTTAAATCAATAACGAATGCAGGATTTGGAGGATAACATGGTAGAAGCCAGCATGCGCTATATCAGCGCCTACGACCCGGAGATCGCAAAGGTCCTGGACCTGGAGCTCAAGCGCCAGAGAAACAACATTGAGCTCATCGCCTCGGAAAACCTGGTGAGCCAGGAGGTCATGGCCACCATGGCCTCGGTGCTTACGAACAAGTATGCCGAGGGGTATCCCGGCAACCGTTTCTACGGCGGCTGCGAATACGTGGACATGGCGGAGAATATCTGCATCGAGCGGGCCAAGCTCATTTTCGACGCCAAATATGCCAACGTTCAGGCCCACAGCGGTTCCCAGGCCAATTATGCCGTATATCTGGCCCTCTGCAAGCCCGGGGATACGGTCATGGGCATGTCCCTGGATAACGGCGGCCATCTGACCCATGGCAGCAAGGCGAATTTCTCCGGGAAGAACTACAACATCGTCTCCTACGGTCTGGACCCCGCTACCGGCAGGATCGACTATGATCAGGTGCGGGAGCTGGCCCTGGCCCACCATCCGAAAATGATCATCGCAGGCGCCTCCGCCTATCCTCGGATCATCGACTATGCCGCCTTCGGCAGCATCGCCAGGGAGGTAGGCGCCTATCTGATGGTGGACATGGCCCATATTGCCGGCCTGGTGGCGGCAGGGGAGCATCCCTCCCCCGTGCCCTATGCGGACGTGGTCACCACCACGACCCATAAGACCATGCGCGGTCCCCGGGGCGGCATCATCCTCACCAACGATGCGGAGATCGCCCGGAGGATCAACAGCGCCATCTTCCCCGGCGTTCAGGGCGGCCCCCTGATGCATATCATCGCCGCCAAGGCTGTGGCCCTGGGAGAGGTCCTCCGCCCGGATTTCAAGGCCTATCAGCACCAGATCGTAGCCAATGCCGCCACCCTGGCCCAGACGCTGATGGACGGCGGCCTGGAGCTGGTCTCCGGCGGGACTGACAACCACCTGATGCTGGTGGATCTGAAGAATATGGAGCTGAGCGGCAAGGAACTGGAGGTCCGGCTGGATTCTCTGCATATCACCGCAAACAAAAACGCCGTGCCCGCGGATCCCCGGGGTCCTCAGGAGACCAGCGGCCTTCGCCTCGGCTCTCCCGCCGTCACCACCCGCGGCTTTAAGGAGGCGGAGATGCGGGAGGTGGGCGAGCTGATCCTCAAGGCCATCTTCGACTATGCCGGCAGCCGCAGGGAGATCCTGGACCGGGTGGCAGCCCTGTGCCAGCGGTTCCCCATCTATGAGCGGATCCATCCCTCCCCCCGGGACAGCGTATTTCCCGGCTGAGCAGGGAATCAACGCGCTTATTCGGCAAACAGAGGACCATCCCCGAAAGAGGATGGTCCTCTGCTGTAAAAGTCTGCCAGAAGGGGTGCTTTACAAAGAAACGCTTCCTTCGATTTGGCTTGCGGTCGGCACTGATCAGGCGGCATACGCGCAGCGGGCATGAGAGCGCTTCAGCTGCGCCTTTGCTCCAGTTCCCGATTGATCCTCTCCGCCAGCTTCTTTTGCCGACGGTACGATATAACCGCAATGATCAAGGCGGTCAGGAGCATGAAGAGGATTGCCGCGAGAGAGGGGAGCAGGCCCTTATCCGTTGGGATCCAGCCGACAAGAAACGCGATGGCCAGCATAACGGCGCAGCCGGTCGCCATGTGGACCGAAATCTGCACGGAACGGGTCAGCTTTTCGCTGGTGTAGAGGATATAGGGAAGGCCGAAGCCGAGTCCGATTCCCAAGCTGCCCAGAGCCGTTTTCGTGACGGAATAACCGGAAGCGGAATAGACGCCGCCCATGTTCAGATCAGCGATCAAGGAGCTGAGCAAAAACAGGAAAGAGGAGATCGCCACCGTTATTCTGGTACGCTGGATCATAAACGCCATACGATCCTTCTGCTTCATTGTTCTTTCCTCCTATAATCCCAAATAGTTTTTGAGGCCGGGCAGATACTTTCGGGAAACGTAATCGGACAGCCCGTTTTTCAGCTTCAGGAGCAAGCTTCCTCCAAAACCGGCTTCCACGCTCTCTGCATAAGAAAGGTTGACGGCGCAGGATTTGGATATCTGCATGAAGCCGCCGCCCAACTGATCCAATAATTCATACAGGCGTTTTCGCGTCCTAAACTCTTCCTTCATCGTATAGAGCTTTGTTTCACCATCCATTACCCGGACCATGTAGATTTCCTGACCGGTAAGCAGGAAGGTGCGTCCGTCGCGTTCAGCCAGGACAGGCGCGTCCTTTGCCTGCAGAATGTCCAACGCCCGTTGTATCTCCGGGGTTATTCGATCCGTATAAATAACCGCACGGGGAGGCGTATGCTCCGGCGAAACTTCAATCTTGACCTGCATCATTGATCTCTCCTCTAGCTGTGTGCACTCGAGCTAAGCTGAGAGAAGTATAATCAGGGAAATGCCTTTTGTCATCTGTTTTGCGCTAAGAGGCCATAAATCGCAGGTGAAATGCAAGGATAACCCTTCAAAAGCGGAGCAGGACGGGATACGCCGTGGTCAGGACGGATAACGGGCATCGGGTTTTGACGCACAAAATCCGGAACAGACAAAACAGGCGCGACCATCTTGGTCACGCCTGCTTTATATCCGTTTGAGCCGGTAATGACAGCCGCAAAGCAGCTTCCTCATGAAGCGCCGCTTGAGGGATCCCTTTTCAGGGGAGGACCCGAAATCAGCATCCGTGCGCCCTCCCGATAAACGGAAATCTGAATTCCCCGAAATCTTAGGTGTTTTCCCGTGCTTACAGGGCTTTAATGAAATCCTCTGAAACCGCCCCAAACAAGGGATTATTCTCAATCAGGGTTTGAAAGAAGTCCCCATATATCGGGAGAAAGTCCTCTTATCTTATATTACTTTTGCCTTTGATGGCCTGTCCAAACTGTACAAAAGTTGCACAGCGCTTCCCACCTTCGGTACCGGTAGACCTGCGTTGATCCATACCCGCTTGGTGTATTCCTGCCCATCCACGGTATATTTGACTTTCATGATGTGGGGAAAAATTGCGCCATCCGACGGGCTTGTCTTCAGCGCCTTGGTGCGGATGGATAACCACCATTGCTTTTTGACAGAGATTACAATTCCTTCTGTTTGCTTATCCATGGAGACCTCCTTAAAAGTAGAAGAGTTCTTCAAATTTCTTATCCAATGCGATGCACAGAATCAAAGCCAACTTTGCGGTGGGATTAAACTGACCTGTCTCAATGGAACTGATCGTATTGCGGGACACCCCGACCAGATCGGCCAACTGCTGCTGAGACATTCTCTTCTCAATACGGGTTTCCTTGAGGTTGTTTTTTAGTATTAGTTTCTCATTCATTTTACTGCATCGCACTTTTCATCACTAACGCTACACAGAAGCCTACTGCAACAGCAGCTGTAATAATGCCCCAGATCAGATTGCGTCGATTCCTTAATTCCCTGAACAGCACAAAATTACTGCCGGCATACATCGAAAAATAGACCATCCATCCGGCAAGACTGATTTCGGGGGCATTCAGAACGAGCCTACCAAGAAAAACCAGTACAATGCACACGAGCCCACCGACCAGCATGCCAACTTTAGATGCCGCAGCAGATACCGCCATCTCGCGTTCATCCCGCCGACCTTCGTTCTCTTCACGACTCATTTTTAGAACAGATTCCTTGTCCATATCGGTCTCCTTCCCCTATGCCAAGTTTTCTTAGCATAACCTGATTATATTCATGCCAAGTATTCTTGTCAATAGCTCTTTACAATGAACAACTGCACGGCAAGAATCGTCCTGTGTTACATTGCAAACCCGGATCCTCCGAAAGAAATACACCTTGTACGATTCTCCAGATTTGTACAAGGTGTGTATTTTGCTCTCAAACGACGAGACTCTGAAACGCGGCAAGCGTTATGTGTTAAGAAAGAAACTCTCCCTTATTTCTGACCCGCAAGGGCAAAAACAAGGGAAAGCGGAGCTTCTTATGGCAGCAGACCTGTGGAAAATCCAGGAAAATCAATGGGCTTCAGAGAATCGGACAGGCCAACAAGAATCTGTTATTCTGCGCCGTATTCTTTCACAAGATATTCAAGCTTCGATTCAGCCCATTCGAGAATATTCTCAAAGCTTACTCCTTGGTTTGCCAGGTAAAACTCCGAACCGATTTGAATATATTCACTGTGGAAGGAAACGATGATTTCCTCACCACTGCTCACCTTATCTTTTGGATTATAGGTGATTCGATACAGCCAATCCTCTTCTTTGTCGGCAGACTCAAAAGGAGCCTCCTCTATCTGCAACGAGGTCAGCGAGGCAAGGTCCTGCATATTCCAGACATAAACCTTGACTCCGTCTGATGATTCCATCAAAGCGATCGAGCTTTCCTGTATTTTTTTTAAACGCAGACGGTTCCTTCTCTTTTGAGACGGAGCAAGCAGCTGCGGCGATAAGCATGATTACAGCAAGCAATAACCCGATTGTTTTTTTCATCGCTTTCCTCCTTTAAACTCCGGTTAGCCAATCTGATCCCGCCTGGCGGTCCTGCGGGACGCATACCCTGATGTATACATCCCAGGAGAAGGGGCGTCAATGCAGATGAACCGGCGAGCCATATGGAATCAATTCCCAAAAACTTTGCTTGACAACACTAATCTGAATATGCTATAAAGTAATCAGATGATTATGTAAGGAGGTGCCGAAATGAGCAGGAGCGATTCCACCGGGAACGACTCCGCGAAAGCAAAGGAACTGGGCAGGTTTTACCTTCTGTATCGCTGTTCCGGCTGCGGGGAGACCGGGTTGAGCGAGCACACCCTGAGACGGAGGAAAGAAGGACACGGGTTTTTCGACTATCTGGATACCCGGGTAACGATCTCCGGCTCAGGTATGCCCGCAGCCGGGCCCGCCGGGGCGGCGGAACGGGAACAGGTCCTGGCGGCCGCAAAAAAGCGGATCGATGCGGGGAATTTCTCCCTTGTGGAGCAAAAAGTCATCTGCACGCGCTGCGGCAGGGTGCAGCCCTGGTCCGGAATGGGGCAGCCCTGGCTGCGGTCACCTTTGGCGCTGGCTACGGCGGTGGTTGCGTTTCTCACCCTGTTCGCCGTGCGCCTGCTTGCCGGGGATCCTCAGACGGAACCTTATCTGCTTCCGGCTCTGATCCCCATCGGGATTATGGTGCTTCTGAATGCAGGACGTGCCATCCGCCGCCATACTCGTCTGGCCGCCATGCGGAAGGACAGGACAGACTGGCCCGCCTTCTTCGCCCCCGAAGACCTTCGGGCTCTGTCGTCAGGACCGCACGCCAATCTGGCAAAGCGCTATCTGCGCAAGGATTAAGAAGCTGTTTTCGGCGTTTTGCCGCGCGGCAGATCAGAATGCGCATCGCGCAAACGGCCGCGGGTTCAAGTCCCAATCAACGGAAAACTCCCCCGGGGGAACGGTGCCCCCCGGAGGAGTTTTGGTCGGAGTGGCGGGACTTGAACCGCGCAGCCCGCCGCGGGCGGGCATGTGCGGCGCGGCAGATTGAACGGCGCTTCGCGCCTGACGGCCGCGGGTTCAAATCCCAATCAAGAGAAAACTCCTTCGGAGGAACTGCGTCCCCCGAAGGAGTTTTGGTCGGAGTGGCGGGACTTGAACCCGCGGCCTCATGGTCCCGAACCATGCGCGATACCAAACTTCGCCACACCC
>JBGUZS010000152.1:0-14790 GCA_045223835.1 Oscillospiraceae bacterium
CCACCCTTCTTGAAAGGCCTGCGTTCAGTATAACACGATATACCGCTGAAAAAAAGGGCGTTTTCCCGGCATCAGGCAGAGTCTTCGTCCCGGGCATGGCGGCGAGACAGCGTCATTACGTGGCCGGGATCCGGCATAATGAAGCGGAGGCGGCAGGTTGGCCACCTCCGCTCTGTCAGCAGAGGACAGGCTCCCATCTGAGCTAAGTACGAAAGAAACGGATCATTTCTCTTTCGTTTCTGAAAGTTTTGGTTATTTTTTGAGTACGGAACATTTTCTTTATTGTTACAATGCAGGTAAATGGGAAGTGGGCATCTATATATTCAATATTGTTGAAAGGACAGTCAGGACCGATTTCTTCAACGCTGTCTGGAATTGAAATTGCCCAAAAATCAGAATACAATAAGTGTGAGCAAAGGATAATTCTTGTTCCATCTCCAATGATCAGTTTTCCAGTACAATGAAAAAAGGGACTATCAATGTTATTGACTGAGGATGGAAGCCTTATTTCTTCCAGCTTACTGCAGTTTTTAAAAGCATTGTGCTGGATCGTTTTTACCGTGTTTGGAATGTCAATACCGACAATAGGCAATCCTGTCCATTCTTCAAATCTGTGTTCTATGGTTTCATAATATGGTCTAAAAGTCTTTTCATCGATCAGTTTAAGCTTATCTTTTCTTACTACCTCTTCTTCAGTTCCAGCGAATGCATATTCACCTATTGTATGTACCCCGTCGGGTATGATTGGATGCAAAGAGTGCCCATGATACTTTAATAGTTTTCCTTCATATATATCAAACCCGGAGTCAATATTCCCTGATAAACTAACATGATTAGCAGAAATGTTGAAATTATTTACTGCCTTTGCCACAACAAATGGTGTATTGCAATACTGACAGATTGCGGCATCGTTTGTTTGATTAATAAGCAGGGCAGCTCCGCAATTTGGACATTTTGCATTAACAAAAGCCATCTTTTCTCTCCATCTCTCTTTGCTTTGAAATCATATCCGATGAAAATGAATCATAGAATCAAACGTCATGAAGGCTTTTTAAAATGTCTTTTTTGTGAGCGTTTATGATCCGCCGAATGCCTTAATGATCAGACAAATGAGAAAGACAAGTGCGATACAAACCGGTATTGCCAACAGACATCCTATAATACCCAAATCACGAGCACCGGCAATAATACAGTAGATTCCAAAACCAGTACCGACAAGCAGCTTGAGTATTGTCCCTGCGCTAAGGAGCGGTTCTTCTCTATCGGAAGGCCGGCTATCTTCCTCAGTATACGTATATCGCTTCATTGTCCTTTACCTCACTTTCACATTTCGTTAACTTCAATATATACCAAAATGGGATATTTTGAATATACCATATTGGGATAATAATGTCAAGCTCTCTATTGAATGGGAGGTGGACGTTATTTTCCGGTTAAAGGAGTTGCGGAAATCGCGAAGGATCAGCCAGGTCAAAATGGCAATGGATCTGAATATGGCACAGAATACGCTAAGCCGATATGAAACCGGTCAGCGCGAGGCAGACTACAAAACCCTGATCCTTTTTGCGGACTATTTCAATGTCTCCCTCGATTATCTGCTTGGCAGGACAAATATCCCGAATGCTTATCACCCGGGATCGGATGACAGGGATTCCAAATGACAGCTTGCACCGTCACGTTTATGTCAAAACGTATGCGTAATCGGGGAACAGTAAGGGAATAACAGGGGAATACAAAGGAGGCGGGCCAGGCGGCCCGCCTCCGATGGTTTTCGGTTCTTCTCCCGTCTCTCCGGGGTTCAGCCTTCGGCTTCCGACGGATCCACGATGCCGGTGATGCCGATGATTTCCAGCATCGGGGGATCGTCCGTCATGTAGGAGGGATCACAGAGCCAGATCTGCCCGCTGCCCAGACAGATGCCGATGCCGTTGACGAACATATCATGGCAGTTTTCCTCTGCCAGGGCGGCTCTGTCGCTGTAATGGACCTTCTTGGTGTTCATGAAGGCGATGAAGCTCTCTGCGTCCTTCAGCTCCGTGCCGCTGACGGTGATGGGGTAGGAGACGGTGTCGGCGATGGCCTCCCAGTTCTCGCTGAGGTAGGCGTCGCGGATCCCGGCGCAGATCTCTTCCACGGCAGCCTTGTCCATGGCCGTCACCGGAGCATAGTGATCGGGATCCCCCATGTCCGCGGGGAGAGGCTCGCTGTCTGCGGTGAAAACCAGATCCTCCGCCGCGTTCTCCTGGTCGTCCTCCCAGGTGACGCTGTGATCCTCTGCGCTGAACCGGATCCGGCCGGTGCCGTTCTCGTAGATCACGGCGGTTTCGTCCAGCTCATCCTGTTCATTGAAGCGGAGCTCCGTCTTGACGCAGTCGGCGTATTCCACGGTCAGGGTTTCCGGGTCAAGCTCGCCGCTCATGGTCCACTGGACTTTTTCCCAGGCGCTGCTTCCCCAGGTGACGGTGATCTTAACGCTGCCCCCGTCCCCGGCATCCACGTCCATATTTGCCCGGCCAACCCCATAGGAGCCGAGGAAATCCTCCGCCGGGTTCTGTTCCTCCCCTTGAGTCTCCTGGGGAGCGGGGGAGGTCGTTTCTTCGCTGACCGCGGTGTTTTCCGGGGGAACATCGGTCTTCTTTTCCCCGCATCCGGCCAAAGCCAGGAGCGTTCCCAAAGCAAGCAGCAGCGCAATTGTCTTTTTCATTTCTCTTGTACCTCCTTGGTGTGATCAGCCGTCCGCATCCCATCCGGAGGACGGCGTTCCCGGGCGGCGGAAAGGGATGATACGGGCATCCTCTCTCCGGGGAGCATGCCGGGAGCCGCTTTTTCCTCCGCTGCCGGTTAAGACGCATCCGGGGAGGCTTTGTTCCCGCTTGCGGAAAACAGGATATTTTCGTGTATAGCGAAAACAAAACCTCATGGTTTTCCGCTCGTCTTCCCCGGGTCCGGCGATCCCGACCATCCTGCCATGGTCCGGAGGCTTTGTCAAGGGAAAAGGGACCATTGGAGCCATAGGGCGGCTCCCCTTGACGATAATGGGGGGATCTGCCGTCTCCGCAACGCAAAGAAAGCACCGGATAGGTCCTTCCTGGGACGAAGCCGGTGCTTTCCTTATTGGGCGTCATTTTCGGCGCGGATCAGAGCAGTCCGAAAGCTTTTCCGGGTATCTGCCATCAAAGAATCGGAGACTGCAGGGGAAACAAACGGGTTCCGAAAAAACAGATCACCCGCCGATGCAGAGGCGCTTTCCGCTCAGAAGAAACGCAGAGAATCAAAGGCGCCATGTACCGCATCCCGTACGTCTCCGGAGGCTTGGCAATCGCCGATCACGAAGAAATTGCTTTCGGGACAGCAGCCCAGGAATTTCCACGCCTCCTGGCTCCGGGGCTTCATGCCCACCGCCATGAGCACGGTATCCGCAGGGATCTCCCATTTCTCGCCGGTTTCCGTGTTTTCTGCAATCACGCTGGTATCCCTGATCTCCAGGAGCTTCCACCCCAGCTCCCGCCGAACATGATGCTCCTCCATGAGCTTGGTGAGGATGAATTCCGCCCCGGTATTCACCAGGCTGCAGTTCTTATCCATATCGATCACCACGACCTCTTTGCCCGCCATGGCCAGGTGGATGCCTGCCTCGGTGCCGATGGAGGAGCCGCCGATGATGACGACCTTCTGTCCGCAGGGGTATTTGCCGTTCTCCACATCCGGGGCCCAATGCACATGGGGCTTATCCCAGCCCGGGACCTTCGGCATGATGGGATCCGCGCCGATGGCCATGACCACGCCGTCATAGCCTTCCGCTGCCAGCATCTCCGGCGTGGCCTCGGTGTTCATGAAGCGGCGGATGTTCACCGTCTTGCCATAAACCCGCAGGTAGTTGAGGTAATCCCGCAGGTCCTGCTTGAAGGAGGCGGCTACGCCGTTTGCGATGTTGCCGCCGAATTCCGCGTCTTTTTCATAGATCGTGACGTCATGGCCCCGCTCCAGCAGCACCTTTACCGCCTCAATGCCGGCAGGACCGCCGCCCACCACGGCCACCTTTTTCCGTACAGGCGCCTTGGGCAGGACGCCCTCGGGATACTCCTCATACATGCCGTACATGGGGTTGACGGAGCAGGGGAAGGCGGGGGGCGTGCTCATGCGGAAGCAGGCGCAGCGCAGGCAGGGCGTATGCTCATATTCTCTCCCCTCCGCATATTTCCGCACCATTTCGAAGTCTGCGTTCAGGGCTCGATGCATCGCCACGAAGTCCGCCTTGCCGGAGGCGATGATCTCCTCCGCCTGGGCGATATCCTTGATGGAGCCCACGGTGTTTACGATCAGGTCCGGATAGGTCTTTTTGATATCCGCAGCGAAGTGAACGTTGTACATCTGGTCCAAGGCATAGGGCTGGTACATGTACTGCATGTATCCCGGCTCACCCCAGACGTCGTGGATGCCGCCGGAGACATGGAGGATATCCACCTTGTCCTTGATATAGCCGATGAACTTCAGCGCCTCGTCGAAATGGGTGCCCTCGGTGGGGTGGAACTCCTCTGCGGAGATGCGGTATTCGATCACGAAGTTTTCTCCGACCCTGGCCCGCACCGCATCCAGCACCTCAACGGCGAAGCGGGCGCGGTTCTCCGTGCTGCCGCCGTATTCATCCGTGCGTCTGTTGAAGAAGGGGCTGGCGAACTGGGCGAAGAGGTTGCCGTGGGCGCCATGGAGCATGAGCATTTTCATGCCCGCCTTTTTGCAGAGCTCCGCGGCGAAGGCAAACTTTTCCACGGTTTCCCTGATCTTCTCCCGGCTCATCTCGATGGTGGGGATGGGGTCCCGGCCCAGCTGCGCGGCGCGCTTGCGCTCCGCCACGGTGATGAAGCTGGAGGAACTGTAGGCGGCGCGGCCGCCCACCCGCTCGGGAATGTTGTCCTTGCCGCAGTGGCAGAGCTCCAGGTTGGCATGGGCGCCGTAGCTTTCGCACATCTGGCTGAAGCGGGCCAGCTGGTTCACGCAGGCAGGGTCGGAAAGCTGAAGCTGCCCGTCTTCATCGCTGCTCTCGTTGATATCGATGGTGCAGTTCCCCACGGAGACGATGGCAATGCCGCCCTTGGCGAACATGCGGAAGCAGCGGATGAACCGATCCGTGACAAAGCCGCTGGCGTCTCCCGTGCCCAGTGCTCCGGGCGGGGCCAGCTCGACCCGGTTTTTGAAGGTGACGCCGCGAATGGTGATGGGGGCAAATACATGGGGATACTTTGTTGACATAGCCTTTCCTCCTGTTTATTGATTGCCTTCTTCCAATATGCCTTCCGTGATGGCCAGCGCCCAGGTGAGGGCGCGGCCGTAGCTGTTGCCGTTCAACAGCAGAGGATAATCCACGCTGTAGAAGCCCCCCGCCGCGTTGCCCACAGCATAGAGGCCGGGGATGGGTTCCATAAAGGGATCCAGCACCCGCATGCGGGTATCGGTCAGCGCGCCGCCGAACACATCCAGCAGGGCGGGGTACCACTTGATGGCGTAGAAGGGGGCTTTTTCCACCGTGGTGAGCAGCTCGCTCCGCTTGCCGAAGTCCAGGTCCTCGCCCAAGGCGCAGAGCGCGTTGTACCGCGCAGCCGTAGCCTCCAGGGCATCCGCGGGCACACCCATTTTCTCCGCCAGCTCCCGGAGGCTGTCCGCCTTGCAGCCGTCCACGGAATTCACGGTCGATTCGATCTGCTCCCGTATGCCGCAATCCGGATCCCACTCCATGCCGTCGTTGGAAAGCTGGAAGGGGATCATGCCCTGGCCGCCGGTGAGCTTGAAGCGGGCGCCCAGCTCCTCCAGCCACTTGGCGTCCATCACCGTCCAGGCATAGTCTCCTCCCGGCTGCATCAGACAGCGAATGGATTTTGCGTTCATCCAGGTATCCTCGTTCATGAAGCGCTTCCCCCGCTGGTTTACATGGAGGAAGAAAAAGGAATAGCCCCGATAGTGCAGGGTGGGGGCCCAGCTGGGGTCGTCGAAGGCCGCCCCGGCCCAATAGGCCATCTTATGGCCGTCCCCGCTGTTGATGCCGGCGGGATAGTAGGCGTTCACGTCGGTTTTCAGGGCGATGGGGCAGAAGGCCTCCACCATTTCCCTGTCCCCGCCGATATCCCCGGTGGCCAGGACCACGGCGCGGGTGCCCCGGTAGCGCAGACAGCGCCCCTCGGCATCCCGGGCGATGAAGCCCACCACCCGTCCCGAAGCGTCCTTTTCCAGCTGCTCCGCCCGGGTGTTGCGGTGGATCACTCCGCCGCGATTCAAAAACTCCGTCTGCAGGATCTCGCAGGCGAGCATGCCGCCGCCGGTATACCGGTATCGGTCGCAGCCTTCCTTCAGGTAGATATGGTGGGTGGCAGGGTATTCGTTGAAGCCGGGACCCCGGTAGCAGCCCTCATAGATGCGGATATCCAGGCAGCCCTCCGCAAGCCCGGTAAACCATTCGAAGGCCTCCGCGCTGCGATTGAGGAAGAGCCAGAGCAGCTCCTCGTTCACCCGGCTGCCGCTCACCTCCATCCAGTCCCGCGCCAGCTGGGCTTTGTTCACATGGAAGCCCTTTTCCTCCATGACGCGGGTATTCACGGCGCTGATTTGCCCGGCGTGGGCCATCATTTGCTTGTACTTATCCACAATGATGACCTTCAGCCCCGCCTGGGCCATTCGAGCCCCTGCGGCAAGCCCGCTGATGCCGCCGCCGATGATGACCACGTCCGCCTCCCGGCTCTCCCGGATATCCTCCTCCCTTATCGGAGGGGGAGGCGTCTCCCAGGACCAGCCTCGTTTCGGACTCAGGTTTGAATATGCTCTCGGACGCATGGTATTACCTCCTTTGATCCTTGCGGGAAGGTCCCGCCGGGATGATCCGGCTCCCTTGCCCGGCTGCTGCGGCCGGCAGAATTGCGGCGCCGACGCCCGCCGGGCCCCGCCGTCTGCGGTTCACGCCCGGACGAGGTGCACAGGCGTGCGCCCGTCCAGATGTACTTGGAAAGCCAGCCTGCCCTCTGCATCTGCCTGCAGCCTCTGCCCGCTGTGCTCCTCAAGGTAGTCGCCGCCGGGGATAAGATTCTCCACGGTGAGCGCCTGGGGACCGGAGCCTTCCCCGTTGTACAGCACAAGGTCCAGATCCTCCCCGTGGCTCATGGCCTTGGCCACCAGCACCTGGGGAAAGTCGCAGCCTGTGAGCAGGGGTCCCGTGAAGGCGGTTTCGGCGGGGCCCCGGAGGACCATATCCTGCCAGTCTCCCTGCTGGAGGAAGCGGCCGATGGCGAAGTTTGCCATCACCACCAGGGGCACATCCTTGAAGCGGAAGTACCGGGGATCCCTGCTGCGTTCCAGGAAAATGCTCTCCGCCCGGTGCAGCCCGTCCAGAATCTCCTTGTCCCCGTATTCCGCCGCCAGCATTTCCAGGTTGGACATGACCAGAGAGGGATTCTTCTTCTGGGTCGCCATATCAAAGATGTCCTCCCATTTCCGGCCTTTGATGTAGGTGACCCCGTCCCGCACTTCCAGGGCATGGCGGCGGAGGATCGCATAGTTTCGGCGGGCCAGACCGGGGAAGATGGGGGCGTACATCAGGTAGTTCTGCACATCCGCCATGGGATCATAGCCCATCTGGCTTTCCGGGATGAAGCGCAGGCCGTAAATATCCTGCCGCCGCAGGGCGATGGAGCCCTCCGCCTCCACGAAATTGTCCGTCAGGTACTTGTACAGATCCTCCCAGATATCCTCGCAGTAATGGGTGCCATGGTCGCGGTCATAGATGAGCATGCCCAGGAGACCATAGGAATTGCAGATGGGAAAGGCCACATGGGGCTCGCAGGGGATGAGCATGTAGGGGAATTCCTTCTCCTTGTATTGGCGGTAAAGGCATTCCACCGCCCCCTTGGCGCTGTAGTCGTAGCTGCGGGAGGGATCGTTTTTGAAGGGACGGAAGCGCAGCGCGCCCTCCTCCTCAAAGCAGCGGTCATGGGTCTGGGCGCCGTAGCCCGTAATGGTGGGGAGCATCCAGCCGGAGAGCATGATGTTCGCCCGCTTGATGGGATCCGGGTCCCAGTGCATGTAGCCGATCAGGTTCGTCTTTTTCCAATAGCCGCAGGTGCGCGGATCGGTAATGGCGTCCACGATGAAGCGCTGGGCCTGAGCCAGGTAACCCCGGAAATTCGGCACATACTTGCATTGCATCAGCAGGAGAGCATAGCCGACGGTGGGGAACTGGTATCGGTTGTCCGTAAGCACAGGGCGCTTGAAGTGGTCAAAGCCGCTGAAATCCCCCAACTCCCGCACCGAAGCGTTCAGCAGCCAACGAGCCAGCTTCAGCTGGTCCTCATCCATCTCCCGCTCCTCCTGCTTCTCTGCGGCGGCCTTTGCAATGACTGCGTCCAGCTCCCGGATGGATTCGTCAAAGTGCTCCAGCCGCTCCTGCCGCGCCGCGTAGATCAGCTTTTTCGTCTGATGCACCCGGTATTCATACCGCCCCCAGAGCAGAGCGGCGTCCGCGACAGCCAGGAGCCAGCCCCAGAAGGGCCAGAGCGTGTTGGGTGCGACGAGCCAGGACCCCAGCCCGGGCCGGGCCAGAAGGCCGCCCAGGATGCCGATGAGCCAGAAACCCAGAATGCCGGCGGCAGTCCCATAAATATCCTGCCACCACATAGCCTTTTTCTTCCAGAGATACCAGGTGACGAAGAGGCCGAAGGCGATGGTCAGCACGCCGCCGCAGGCGATGAAGCCGCCCCCGGGGACGAAGCAGCCGAAGCCCATGGCCACCAGCTGCGGACTGACCTGGCCCCCGAAAAGCCGGATCAGGATGGGAATGAGACCCAGGATGCAGAGAAATCCATAGACCAGGCGGCTGCGCAGGGCCAGCCGGGCCATAGCTTCTCCGTTCAGGCGCCCGTTTTTCGGACCGGTGTCCTCGATCCGGGGAATCTCGGCATATCGCGCCGCCAGCTTTTCCACATGATTCACAGGAATATACCCCCTATCAACAACTGCCCGTTATGTCCGCAGGACGGCGCTCACGACAGCCTGCCGCGAGCGCCGCCCGATATCCTGTCTTATTGCTTTGCCAGGTAGTTCTGGTAAGCCTCGGTATAGATCGCCTCGCCCTCGGCCAGATTCAGGGCGTACATGGTTTCAAGGTAATTGTCCCATTCGCTCATCGGCGCATCGCCGGTGGCGAAGATGGGGATCTGCTCGGAGATATAGGTATTCAGATCCGTGCACAGGGAGAGGAATTCCCGGGACTGCTCCGCATCCAGCGAGGCGGCCAGGGGCCATTCATACGCCCCGTCGTAAGTGTATTCGTGTACCTGCCAGGACACCAGCGGGAAATAGGGCCGGGCGTCGTCGAAGGCATACTGCACCTCCACGCCCGCCAGGCCATGGTCGGAGAAGCGGTTCATAGCCCACATGGTCATGCACCAGGAGGTGGGGCAGCCGTAGGGGTTCTGCAGGACGAAGTCCGTAAGCTCCCGCTCTCCCGAATCATTGTAATCCCAGGTCAGGCCCTGGATGCCCCAGGTGGCAAAGTCGGACCCGGAGGGAGAATAGCGCCAGTCGCACCAGCTGACCACCAGGGGGATATCCTCGCAGCCGGCGCTGATCCCGCAGCCCCCATAGAAGCGCTGGGAAGCGTCGTTGCCCAGGTGCAGCACCTGACCTTCGTAGAGCACGGGCTTGTGCAGGGGATGGATGGAGGCGTTGGGGTCCTGGATCATGGGCAGATAGCTGGAGATTTCGTCCACAGCGATGGAGAGCACGCCGGTCTTGTTGGCGTAAACATTTTCCTTGAAATCCCAGGAATCACCGGTGCCCCAGTTGGGATCCACGAAGCCCCGGGCGAAGAACTCCCGGTACATCTCCACATAGGCCTTGGCGTCGTCGTTGCGGAACTGGAATTCCGCTTTTCCCTCCTTCACCGCGGCGCCGGGAAACTCACCCACCATGGTATAGAAATCGTAGCAGGCGAAGTAATGGTTGGTATCCAGCACGCTGCCAAAGGCCACCAGCGGGTAAATTGCCGTGTCGATCTGTGATTTGAAGGCTTCCAGCATATCCATGAAATCATCCACCGTGCGGATATCGTCCACCTTCATTCCCAGCTTATCCAGCCAGTCCTCCCGGACCATGTAGGTGGTAGCGGGCAGGGGCTGGTCCATAACGCTCCAGAATTTCAGGATGTGGGTCTTGTCCAGGTAGATGGAGTCATGCAGACGCATATCATCCGGAGCCATTTTGTTCGCAACGTACATGTAGTTGGGGCAGTATTCCTTATAATCGTAAATGTTGATGAAATAGTTGTCCTCGATGGCGCTGAGGGCAGTGCCGGGATAATAGGTATCCGGATGGGTCATAATGTCCCGCAGGTCCTCGGAGGCGAGGAGCACGGCAAAGTTCGTCGCCATATCCACAGAGGAGACGATATCATAGTGGATATGTACGCCGGTACGGTTTTCCTGCTCCACGATGAACTCATTCTTGTTGTAATCCGGGTCTCCCAGGAACTGGGGGAACCAGACCGTGGTCCAACAAGAGAAAACCGCATCGGAATCGGAGAGAGGGAGGGTGTACTCATAGGGCGCATCCGGCGCGCCGTCAGCGTCCACCTTCACCTTGCCCGGCGCCAGATTGGAAATGCCGCCGGCTGGGGGCGCTTCCGTTGCGGCTGCGGTTGGGGCGGGCGTGGCCTCTGCAGGCTTTGCCGTGGCGGCCGGCTCGGCGCTGGCCTGCGCATCCCCGTTCCCGGCAGGCTGTCCGCAGCCGGAAAACAGACTGATCACCAATAGCAGAGCCATACCCAGAATCAGAATCTTTCTCATGAAAAAGCTCCTTTCCCAATGGATTATGCGGATTCGGTACGACAACAGCATAATACATCGTTAAAGAAGCGTCAATAAAACGTAATTAATTATACATGGTGTAGCGGTAAAGCTACGCTAATGAAGAGGGGACCTCCTCAGCCGGGGGTTTCTCCGGGAACATGGTAGGCTTGGGCAAAGCGCTCCCGCAGGGGCTCCAGGTCCATGGTGCTGATGAAATCATGGAGCAGGTTGAAGGCGCGGCCATGGGGCAGCAGATCATTCCAAAGCAGATAGGTGTGGGCCTTCAGGGAGGGGGTGAAGGGGATCGTGCGCAGCTCCGGCCATTCCGCCGTCAGCTCCGTGGGCAGCACCGAATAGGCATAGTTTTGGGAGACAGCCATATAGATCATATCCAGCTTCCTGGTGGAGAGGACCTTGTTGTCCAAAGGATAAAAGGGCTGGGGCAGGTTATCGAACACCGCCAGGGGCAGATCCGCGCAGTCCCCAACGGCGACGCTCGCCCGGTCCAGCCGCGCGCCGGGAGGCATGCAGAGCACCCATTCCACGTCGTACAGCAGCTGCCTGCGAATCGCCTTGGGGTGGGGGAACTGGTCCAGCAGTATGGGGGCGATGGCCATATCCACGCTGCCATTCTCCAGCACGCGCAGGGTATCCTCCGCCTGAATGCCCACAACGGAGACGAAGATATCGGGATGGAGCAGGAAAAAAGGGGTGATGATCTGCTGAAAGTACCAGCTTCCGCCGGAATTCAGCACGCCGATCTTCACCTGCCGGTTTGTGGTCAGGCTGTCGTCGCGGCGCAGACGGCCGACGGTTTCCTTCAGGGCGGAACGGCAGGCATTGAGCAGATCATACATCACCGCTCCCTGCTTCGTCGGGCTGATGCCGTTGCCCGTACGGGTGAACAGGAGGAAGCCCAGCTCATTCTCCAGTTCGCTGAGGGCCCTGGAGATCACCGGCCTGGAGACATACAGCTGCTCCGCAGCCCGGGCAACGCTTCGAAGCTCATAGGCGGCAAGGTAGTATTGGATCTGTTTGATGGTCATATGGCATGCCTCCTTCATCCAAGCCCGTTTCCCGATGCCGTTCTGTCCAATAAAAAACACCCTGTTTTCAACATAGCAAATCGCTTCCGTCTTTGTCAATGCATTCCGCAGGGCCGCACCCCTTGACTATTTGAAAAATACAGTTAGGTACCTTGACAAAACGGACGGAACGGTGTATGCTCCTTATCGTTAGGTACAGAAACAATTATACGGCGGCTGTGGGCGCTGAGCAGCGCGGCAGGACCGCCGCAGTCCGGAAGGAGGAACATATTGCATTACCGCGAAATGAACGAACCCCGTTGGGGGAAAGGGGAAAGAGCTTATGCCGCGCCGGAGGATACGGGGTCGCCGGAGGCGCCTCGTCATTCCTGCCGGAGAAGCGGGGAAGAACACTGGGAAGGACGGAGTGGGCCGCACTGCCCGGAACATCCCCATGAGGAATTCCGCAGCGGCGAATGGGAGCGCCGTCCGGAGGACCGGCGGCGGGAGGAGCATGACCGCCCCGTGCCTCATGGGCCGGGAACGGCCCTGGGCAAGCTGGCCCTCTGCGGGAGGCTGGCGGAGCAGCACCGGGGAAGGCGGCGGGGGCAGATGCATATCCTGCGCATCCTGGAGGAAAACGGGAGCATGAGCCAGCGGGTGCTCCAGGAGCTGCTGCAGATCCAGCCCGGCTCCATGAGCGAGATCGCCGCCAAGCTGGAGGCGGGGGGCCTGATCCGGCGGGAGCGCAGCGAGGAGGATAAACGCCGGGTGACCGTCTCCATCACCGAAAAGGGGAAGGAGACCCTTGCGGCCCTTCCCCAGGGCGCGCCGGATACGCTGGAGCCTCTGACGGAGGAGGAGCAGAAGCTCCTGACGGAGCTGCTGGATAAGCTGATCGACGCCTGGGGCGCGGAACGCCGCGGTCCCCGCCGCGGCGGCTTTGGCCCGGACAGGGGGCCCTGGGGTCCCCGTCCGCCGATGCGGAGAGGGCCCGAGCGCCTCTGAACTCCGGTCTCAGCGCCCGTGGGATCCCGCGGGCGCTGAGTTTGCCCTATTAATTTATCGTATTACGATAAATTATCATTGACAAACAGAAAATTTTCCGCTATGATGAAGCCACTGAAACAGGAGGTGCGCCATGGAACAAAAATCGCTTTCCAAGTGGCTGAAGCTGGTCCTGCTGGGCATGGGGATCTGTGGTCTGGTGGTCTATCTGTTGATTATCCCCGGCTATGGGGTCAGTCTTCGCGCCCAGTATCCCGAGTTTGCAAACCGGTATTGGCCCTGGCTCCTTTTCCTCTGGGTCTCCGGCGTGCCCTGCTATATCGCCCTGGCCCTGGGGTGGCGGATTGCCGTAAACATCGGGCGGGACGCCTCCTTTTCCCTGGCGAACGCCCGGTATCTCCGGGCCGTCTCCCTCCTGGCGGCGGGGGACGCCGCCTATTTCTTCCTGGGGAACCTGGTCCTGCTCTTCCTGAATATGAGCCATCCCGGGGTGACCCTGCTGAGCCTGCTGGTGGTCTTCGCCGGGGCGGCGGTGGCGGTGGCGGCCGCAGCCCTGTCCCATCTGGTGCGGAAGGCCGCCCTGCTGCAGGAAGAAAACGACCTGACGATCTGAGGGGGGGCGGAGCATGGAAGGCGAGATCATTTTCAATATCGACGTGATGCTGGCCCGGCGGAAGATGAGCCTGACGGAGCTTTCGGAGAAGGTGGGCATCACCATGGCCAACATGTCCATCCTGAAAACCGGCAAGGCCAAGGCCATCCGGGTCTCCACCCTGGCGAAGCTCTGCGCCGCCCTGGACTGCCAGCCCGGGGACCTGCTGGAATACCGGGGGCCGGAAAAGCCGGAGGAAGCGCCGTGAAGCATTTACGGTCCCTGGGCGCGGGGAGACAGCTCCTGTATCTGATGGCGGTGCTCCTGCCCCTCCCGGGGCTTTTCCCCTTTCTGTACAGGCCGGAGCTCATTCCGCCGGGGCCGGAGGGGGGCATCGTGTGGTTCCTTCTGGTTCCTCCGGTCCTGGGGTTCCTGTTGGGGGCGGCAAACCTGTTCCTGATCTTTTCGGGTCATCCGCCCCGGGAGAACCGCAGCCTGTGGGACGGTTTCCTGGCTGCATCCCTGGTTCCGGATCTGGCTCTCGCGGGCTTCAGCCTGTTCATTGCGCTTATCCGACACGGGACATGGGCCGCGCCCACGTAAAACACGGAGAGGAGGATTTGGATATGGACCTGCGGGATTGGCGTCCTTCGGGCATGGGCAGGGTCGTATTGCTCCTGGCGGCGGTCCTGGCGCTTTTGGGGTTTTTCCCCTTGCTTCTCTGCGGCCTGGTGTACCTCTGGCAGCTCCTGTGCCTGTCCCTGCTGGCCGCGCCGGTCCCCCTGGTGCTCCTGGCTCTGGGGAAAAAGAAAAAGGCGGTCGTTTCCGCCTTTCTTCTGTGTCTCCTCCTGATGCTGGGATCTGCGGCCTGGATCGCCCATCATCCCTTCTTCCGCTGCCCGGAGGAATGCCGGCCGTATATTTCCCCAGAGGAAGAGGCGCGGATCATCGGATACAACGGCGGCCTGTACTCATATCGGATCCCGATTTTCCCCGTGTGCGTCGACGTGACGGCGGCGGATGAAGACAGTGTGCGCGTCCGGACGCAGTATCTGTTTTTCGGCAGCACGGAGATGGAGATCGGCCTGTCCGACAGCGCAGATCCCGTGCCCAGCCTGATCCGGGGACTGCATTGAAGGGTAAGCGCCTGTTCCCTCACCCCCTGTTCCTTCCGGCCAGGATCATTCCCGAGGAAGCGGACTCTCCTCTCCAACAGAAGCAGCAGCGGAGGCGGCATTTTGCCGCCTCCGCCCAGACTGTAGACAAAGGGGCAAAAGCCTCGCAGAGTTCGCGCCCGCAGGCGCGAATGAGATGAGATTCATTTTGGGGCGAAATTCAT
>JBGUZS010000153.1:0-2253 GCA_045223835.1 Oscillospiraceae bacterium
GACCAAATGCTCCGTATTGACGGCCATCCTCCGATCTATTACAATTTCTATAACAGAACATGGAGAATCGGAAAAGGAGGATATGGCATGGGAACCTGGCATGAGTACCTGAAGTCCACGGGGACGCCGCCGGAATGGCCTTACCCCGTGAAGTTCGGCGAGGAGAGGGAAGAGGAGGCGGATGTACTGGTCCTGGGGGGCGGCATCGCCGGCTGCTGGGCGGCCATCGGCGCGGCCCGCGCCGGGGCGAGGGTGATCCTGCTGGAGAAGGGGGACGTGAAGCGCAGCGGCGCAGGCGGTCCCGGCTGCGACCATTGGTGCAACGTGCCTGCCAACCCCTGCTCCCGGGTGGACCCGGATGAGTGGGCCATCCAGGAAATGGAGTCCCTGGGCAAATACTCCAACGGTATCGGGATCCAGATCCAGTGCCGGGAGGACTGGGATACCCTTTTGGAAATGGAGCAGATGGGCGGCAAGATCCGGGACGACAAGGATGAGTTCTTGGGCGTGGAGGGCCGGGACGAGAAGACGAAACTTATGTTCTCCCCCCGGTACAGCGCCGGCGCGGGGCTTGGCCTGCCGGAAACCTATGGCCAGCCGGGTTTCAATCCTCCGGAGAAACGGAACAATACCGTCATCCGGATCTGGGGCAGCACCTTCAAGCCCATCCTGAAGAAGGAATGCCTGCGCCTGGGGGTGAAGGTCATGGACCGGATCATGGCCACCGGCCTGCTGAACGAGAACGGGAAGCAGGGGGCCAGAGTGGTGGGCGCCACAGGCGTCAATGTCCGTACCGGCGAATTCCTCATCGTAAAGGCCAGAGCGGTGATCCTGGCCACCTCCGGCGCAGGGCAGATGTGGCACATGGATATGGAGCACGGCGGCTATTCCACCATGTACTCCCGGAACGAGAGCGGGGACGGCACCGCAATGGCCTGGCGGGCCGGGGCGGAGGTCACCATGATGGAGGGCAGCGCCCCCTACCGCATCGCCAGCGGGCTGAAGCACAAATGGTATACCGGCGGCGGCGACGCCAGCTATGAGAACGTGCCCATTGTGGACGCCAAGGGGCAACAGCTGCCCGCGCCCACCCAGGGCTGGGCGGACGGCGGCGCCATGTTCAGCACCTCGGCCCAGATCATCAACGCCATTCGGGACGGGGTCAGGAACGGCAGATATAAGCTGCCCTTCTATGGGGATTTTGCCGGCATGAAGCCGGAGGAGGCCAATGCCACCTGGAACCTGATGCTCAACGAGGAATCCACCACCAAGATCATGGTGAAAACCATGACCGAAGGGGGCTTCGATTACAAGCGGGACCAGATCATGAATTATACCCTGATCGAGTTCCAGCCCTCCCAGCAGTACCGGGATACCACCCGGGGCGGCGGCCTCATGGTGGATTGGGACCTGAAGACCACCCTGGACGGCCTCTATGCCGCCGGGACCACCATGTTCTGCCCCGGGGACCACAGCTATGCCGCCGCCACCGGCCGGTACGCCGGGCGGAAAGCCGCCGCCTATGCCAAGGGCGCGGAGGCGGGGAAGGTCTGCCGGGATCAGATCGACGCGGAGAAGGAGCGGGTGCTGGCCCCCACCAGGCGGGACGGCGGCATCGAATGGAAGGAGCTGCATAACGGCCTCTGCCGGGTAATGCAGTATTATGCCGGGGAGTTCCGCAGCGAGGAGCTTTTGGACCTGGGCCTGGAGGAGCTGGAGCGCATCCGGCAGAACGCCGTGCCCCAGCTGTACGCCGTCGATCCCCATAAGCTCATGCGCGCCCTGGAGGACCTGAGTATGATGGACTATGCCGGGATCATCCTCCGCGCCATGAAGGAGCGGAGGCTCACCAGTCCGGCCCTGCGTATAGACCGGCTGGATTACCCGGAGAACGATCCGGCGGAGGAGAACCATTATCTCACCCTTCGGCAGGAGGGCGGAGAAGTGAAATTCCGCCGGGTGCCCATCCGGTACTGGGGCAGCATGAAGGAAGAGTACGAGGCCCACAACCCGGATTATGCCGGCGTGTACAAAGCAGAGAAGTAGGGAGGAGAGGATCATGGCGGATAAGGTTTTTGCGATTCCCAACGTGCAGACCCCCAGCGTGCCCGTGCGCATCGATCCCAATAAGTGCATCGGCTGCAATACCTGCGTGGAGGTCTGCCAGATCGACGTATTCATCCCCAACCCGGAGAAGGGCAAGCCCCCCATCATCCTCCATCCGGAGGAATGCTGGTACTGCGGCTGCTGCGC
>JBGUZS010000154.1:0-4083 GCA_045223835.1 Oscillospiraceae bacterium
TGATGATGCTTTTTCCCATGATCGCTTCCTTTCCTTATCCTATGCGTGTTCCGTCTGATACTGCCGGAGATACCGATCCAGCTCCCGGATATAGAGCTCCGCCATGCCGCTGAGGATCATATTCTTTTTCTTGACATACCCGATCTCCATGCGCTTGCCTATGGCGTCCTCCTCCGCCGCAAAGGGGACGGCGATGTAATCCGAGCCGTTGAGCTCTTCGCAGATGACCCCGGAACAGAGGGTGTAGCCGTTCAACCCCACCATCAGGTTCAGCATGGTGGCCCGGTCCGTGGCCTTGATGGTCCGGGGATACTCGGCGGTGCTGAGGATCTCCTCCGCATAATAGAAGGAGCCCCCCGCCCCCTGCTCGAAGGAGAGGCAGGGGTAATCCGCCAGGTCCGGGAAGCGGATCACCGGCTTTCCCGCCAGAGGATGGCCCTTCCATAGATAGACGTAAGCCTCGCAGGCCGTGAGGGGGTGAAACTCCAGCTGATTCGCCCGCAGGAGCTTTTCCAGGGGCTTGCGGTTGAAATCGCTGAGGTACAAAATGCCGATCTCGCTCTTCCCGGCAAAGACGTCGTCGATCACATCCCGGGTGCGGGTCTCCCGGATGGCGAATTCGTATTCCTCCGTCCCAAACTGCCGCACCAGCTCCACGAAGCTCTTCACGGCGAAGGAATAATGCTGGGTGGAGATCCCGAATTTCTTCTTTCGGCCGCCGCCCTTGCCGAACCGCTCCAGAAGGCCGTCGTACTGCTGCAGCACCTGGCGGGCATAGTGGATGAACTCCACCCCATCGTTGGTCAGGGCGACCCCCCGCCCGCTGCGGGAAAAGAGGGTCACGTCCAGCTCCTTCTCCAGCTCCTGCATGGCGCTGGTGAGGGAGGGCTGGGCAACATACAATCGCTCCGAAGCCTTATTGAGGGAACCGGCCTCGGAGATGGCTACGGCATAGCGCAGCTGCTGTATGGTCACGGTCTTTTCACCTGCCGTCCATTAAATGATATAGTCGTCCCCGTCCCCGCCGCTCTGCATCATGTCCGCAATGGTATAGCCGTCGGTATACCGGCGGATCACCTCGTCCAGCCCCTTCCAGAATTCCAGGGTCCGGCACCGGGCGGTGCGGCTGCAGGGGGCCGCTCCCTCCGTCAGGCAGGCCACCGGGGCCAGGCTCCCCTCCGTACACCGCAGGATCTCCCCGACCTTGATCTGCTCCGGCGGACGGCAGAGGCGGTATCCCCCGCCCTTTCCCCGCTGCCCGGAGACGACGCCGCCCTTCACCAGCTCCCGCACGATGCTCTCCAGGTATTTCTCGGAGATATCCTGCCGCTGGGCCACCTCCTGAAGCGTGATAAATCCCTCTCTCTGATGCTCTGCCATGTCCACCAGAATCCGCAATGCATACCGTCCCTTTGTGGATATCAGCATGATCCTCACCTCTAATTCCCACTATACTCCCAGGAAATTAGGATTTCAATGAAAATTTCTCTTGACAAGGGCGCTTTCCCGGTGTATTCTATGCTCGCCAAGCAAAAACATACTTTTCTGCTATGTATATATGTTTAAAAATTGGAGGCAAAGAATATGAGCAAGATCTATACTTCCGCAGACCAGCTGATCGGGGGAACTCCCCTGCTGGAGCTGACCCATCTGGAAAAGGAACTGGGCTTGGAGGCCAGGCTTCTGGCCAAGCTGGAGTACTTCAACCCCGCGGGCAGCGTAAAGGACCGCATCGCCAGGGCCATGATCGAGGACGCGGAGGCAAAGGGCGCCCTGAAGCCCGGTGCTACGCTGATCGAGCCCACCTCCGGCAACACCGGCATCGGTCTGGCCTCCGTGGCCGCCGCCAAGGGCTATAAGATCATCATCACCATGCCGGAGACCATGAGCATCGAGCGCCGTCAGCTGATGAAGGCCTACGGCGCGGAGCTGGTGCTCACCGAGGGCGCCAAGGGCATGAAGGGGGCCATCGCCAAGGCGGAGGAGCTGGCCAAGGAGATCCCCAACAGCTTCATCCCCGGCCAGTTCGTGAACCCGGCCAACCCGGCGGTGCACAAGGCCACCACCGGCCCGGAGATCTGGGCGGATACGGAGGGCAAGGTGGATTTCTTCGTGGCCGGCGTGGGTACCGGCGGCACCATCACCGGCGTGGGAGAATATCTGAAGGAGCAGGATCCCGCGGTGAAGGTGGTGGCGGTGGAGCCGGCGGACTCCCCCGTGCTCAGCGAAGGCCGCTCCGGCAGCCATAAGATCCAGGGCATCGGTGCGGGCTTCGTGCCGGATGTTCTGAATACCAAGGTCTATGACGAGATCATCCCCGTCACCAATGACAATGCCTTCGCCACCGGCAGGCAGATCGGCCGGCTGGAGGGCGTGCTGGTGGGCATCTCCTCCGGCGCCGCCGCCTGGGCGGCCATCCAGCTGGCAAAGCGGCCGGAGAACAAGGGCAAGACCATCGTGGTCCTTCTGCCCGATACCGGAGACCGCTACCTCTCCACGCCTCTGTTCGCGGAGTAAAGCCGCTTCAATGATTATGGGACCGGGCAGTTGGCCCGGTCCCATACCTTTTGCCGTCTTGGGTTCATTTCTTCAGATACGGTCTCAGCCTGAAGGCCAGCTCCTTGCCCATCCGGATATCCGTCTTCATGGAGGGGTGGCCTGCCGCGCCGATGCCCTCGGACATGTTGTTGATGGGCAGGTACTTGAAAGCAAAGATCTTTTCGTCCCCGGTATCGGCCTTGTACTCCTCCACCGCCGCAACGATCCGGTCATACAGGAAATAGTCCATAGATCCCAGGGAGCAGACGATCAGCGTATCCTTCCCATTGAGCAGGCGGATCTGCTCCACCAGGCCCCGGAACTTCTTCTGGAAATAGTCCTCCATCCCGTCGATGAGGAAGGGATCCGGGGAGAAACGCATGGGCGTGGCGTCATTGGTACCCAGATTGATCACCACGATATCGCTGGGATTTGCGGAGAAATCCCACCGGACGGGTTCCTTGCCCCGGCGATAGTCATAGGGCGCGTCCGTGAAGGCGTAGATATCGTCCATGGCGTAATGGGGGAACAGGGGACGTTCCGCCTGGCTGGCCGCAATGCCGCTTTCGCACACCAGGCTGTATTCGCAGTCCAGCTCCCGGGCGGCCAGGGCGGCGTAGGACATCCAGCCGTTCTCTTCACTGGTATGGAATTCAAAGGAATTGTTCTCCGCCTCGTTGCCGAAGCCGCAGGTAATGGAGTCCCCCACCACCTCGATGACGGGTTTCTCGTTCTTCGGCGCGGGGAGGATCTCCCCGTCTGTTTCCAGGGCAAGCAAGCCAAGCTTGCCCCGGGCATTTTCACTGAGCTTCACCACCCGGAGGGTGTGCTGCCCCTTTTCCCCCGCAAACAGAGTAAACTCGGCATCCTCCTCCCGGCACTCCGTGCGGAGGCTGAGCTCTCCCCCGTCGGCGATCACGCCGAAGAAGGGATAGTCCGGAGCCGGTTCGGGAAAGCCGGGAAAGGCCGGACCCTTGTCCCCCAGGGCCGTGAAGCGGGCCTTCAGCACCGAACCGCTGAAGAGCACAGTGAATCCGCTGCAGGTCCAGTTGAAGAAGAGGGCGTTCTTTTCCTCGTCAAAGATGGTCCTGCCGTGGAGCCGGAGCTTGCCGATGATATCTCTGGTCAGCATATACCTCATCCTTTTTCAAATATTGATTCGACCGAAATGATCAGAAGCCTTCCGCCCAGGCCTTCAGTTCATCCCCGGAGACCTCCGCGGGGAAGCGCTTGCCCGGCAGCACCTCCGCCCCGGTGAGCTCCGCGACCCGTGCGGGGGCCTCGTCTCCGATCCCGCTGGTGCCGGAGGTGGCGAACAGGACGATCTTCTTTCCCTTGAAATCATAGGCCTCCAGGAAGGTGTCGATGACCGACGGCTCCCGATACCACCACACGGGATAGCCCAGGAAAACAAGCTCCGCCTCCGCCACAGGCGCATCCGTATCCGCCAGGGCGGGCCGGCAGGCCTTATCCTTCATCTCCAGGCTGGAACGGGAATCCTGGTTCCGCCAGTTCAGGTCCTCGGCGGTGTAGGGCACGGCGGGC
>JBGUZS010000155.1:0-9329 GCA_045223835.1 Oscillospiraceae bacterium
GGCCGTTTATGGCGATGCGAGGGCCAAAATACAGGTGTTCCGGCTGACCGGTTGGCAGGATATGAAATACATAGCTGCTCTTTTCCGTTTCCAGCACGAATGCGGGGTATGCTCCGCTGAACTGTCTGATCATGCTTTATCACCAAAATCCCTCGGCTGCTTGGCTGCAGCCTTAATTTCCATCGCGTCATCTGCGCCGGATTGGATCGAGAATTCCAGGCAAAGCGGCGCGGTTCCTTCGGAAGCGATCGTCAGGGATGCTCTGCCTTCTATACCCAGTGTGCGGATCATCGTTCCGCCCAGGCCGCCCCGCAAAGAGGTGAGTTCCGGCCCGATGATCCGAATGGGGCCTTCCGTCTGCAGCTTGACGGCCTCCTGAATGAAAGGAAGTACGTTTCCGTTCTGATCCCGCATAGAAATCCTGATCAAAGCGGCGTCATAGGTTTCGCCTTCGACAAGGAGAGTGCTGCTGGGTACCGCCTCCAAATGGATGCTCCGCACAGGTTCCTGAATCGATGTGGCGATCACCTGCCCTCCTTTGACGGCATCGAAGCGATAGCTGACCGCAGTATCGCCCCAGTTGTTCGTATATTTGGCGTATAGATCGGATATATCGCTGAAACGCATGCCGTACCGCATCATGAGCCAAACCATTTTCAGCTTCAGGTTCAGCGGCAGACGGGAGCTGCCGAAGCGGGGGGCAAAACGAATCAGTTCCGTCGCGTACCTGGCTTGGGTCGGCTTGAAGGGCTCGTTCTCCCATACCGCATCGCCGATAAAATCGTTCAGCTCCAGAGGCGGATGAGGCAGATGCGAAAAAGGGGAGTCTTCCGGTCGGAATTCCCGGATGAATCGGTCATTGCGGTACAAACGCAGGCTGTCCGCATTGGTAAAGGCAAATACCTGGCCGCGGTACGCCGCGGGATGCTCGCCGATATCCATGGAGGTGCTCACCGCGAGAACGGGGCGCGCTTCCCCCTGGGAGGCATAGACTTCGCCGGCAAGCTTTTTGTTGCGGAACATATCCATCACGCCATGATAACAGATCCTGTCCCCGCTGCCAAAATCCTGATGTGTATTGTAATCGAACATACACCATCCGCTGGAACCGGCAATATTATCCTCTGAGGCAATGGCATCCAGGACGCGGGCATGCCGCAGGGCATGCTCCAGCCGATGCTCTTCCGGATCATAAGTCTTGGTGGGAAACATATGCCCGTTGTACTCGGTGACCATATAGGGCTTGGATAGATCGGAGCTGACCTTCTTCTTGGGCTTACAGCCTGCAGCCTTGCCGTCATGGAGAAAATCGTTATAGGTATAAACATCCTCCAGCAAATGGCTGCGGGTGATGCAACGGACGCCCCCGGTCTGCCTGGTCGGGTCCAGCTCATGCGCCAGGGCATTTGTCCGAAGGTACAGCTCATCGTCATCCTTTGATTCATTGATCCGAACGCCCCAGAGAATGATTGAAGGATGGTTCCGGTATTGCAGCACCATATCCTTCACGTTCTGTATGACCTGCTCCTTCCATGCAGCGCCGCCGATATGCTGCCAACCGGGGATCTCCGTAAACACCAGGAGCCCCAATTCATCGCAGCGATCGATAAAATGCGGCGACTGGGGATAATGAGACGTCCTCACGAAATTGCATCCCAGCTCTGTTTTCAGAAGGTCGGCGTCATAACGCTGAACGGAAGCCGGTACGGCATAGCCGACATACGGATAACTCTGATGCCGATTCAGGCCCCGCAGCTTGATTCTTTTCCCGTTGAGATAGAATCCGTCCGTGCGGAACCCGGCATCACGGAATCCGATACGGGTGATTACCGCATCCAACTCGCTGCCTTCCCGAAGAAGACGGGTCTCTAGCCGATAGAGCTTCGGCTCGTCGAGCTCCCAGGGAACTATGCCTTCGGCTTTGAGCCGTGTTTCCCTTTCCGGAGAAAAGGTTCCTTCCGCAACAACGGTATCGCCGTCCATCACGCGTTGGATAATCTTCAACCCTGAGAGATCACCGGAAATCGTAATGCGGCTTCTGAGTTCACCGGAGAGAGCCGGCATGGCAAAGACATCTTCAATATAGCTTTTCTCCTTGATATCCAGCCATACCTCGCGGTATAAGCCACCATAGGTCATGTAGTCGATCACATTGCCGAAGGGGGGAATATCCTGATCCTCACGGCTGTTTATCCGGATGGCCAGGAGCGCGTCCTGACCGGGAATCAGGTGATCCGTCAGCTCGGCAGAAAAGGCGGTATATCCGCAATGATGCTGCGCAATCAACGTCCCGTTCAGATAAACTTCTGCGCTGTGTCCGGCGGCGCCGACCCGAAGGATCACACGTTTATCTCTCCATTCCTCCGGGACGGAGATCACGCGGCGATAACCGCATACCATTTGATACAGACTCTCATCGAAGTAATCGTATGGCGTCTCATGACAGGTATGAGGCAGGTCGACCTCCGCGAGTCCCGGGTCGGGCCCGCCATGCAGAAAAGCCTCATCGCAGTTCTCGGTAAAAGACCAGCCCCGGTTCAACCCGATTTGCAATATCCTGCCTCCCCCCGAAAAAAAGATGATGAAAAACGAACTTACCAGAGTAATTTATATTTTATCGCACTTGCAGAAGATTGGCAACAAGGGATTCTCTTCGCAGCGGGTCAAATTCCACTGCAGCAGTATGACAGGAAATGGATGAAGACCCATGGATGCTTTACAATTCACGGCCAATCTGCTATGATACTTTGGATGATTTGACATAAGGATAGGATCTGATCATATGGGGTATCCAAGTCTGCTTTTTTCCGGAAATGCTTCCGGCCATACGGTTGCCGCTTCGGTTTTTGAGGATGTCAAGCTCAATCTGTTCTTCTCCAAGGAAGCGATTGACGCCATGCGGGTCCTATGCCCGGCGGGGGATATCCCCGTCCGGCAGTCACTGGTGCGCTATCTGTTGGAGAATCAGGCCTGCCGGGATTCCTTTGCCCGTCTTGCCGAGATCACCGCGCACATTCACCACCTGCGGGAAGCCTTGGCCGATGTAAAATGCGAGAATGAACGGCATTATATTTATGTGTGCCTCATGGCGTCCGTCGCGGATTTTTACCATAAGGCCGCTTCCGGGGAAGATACGGGCGGGCTTCTTCTCCAGCGATTTACGGAATGGTTCCGCACGGCATCAGGCGAAGCCGATTGGCATGACATGGCGCAGGAAGCGCTGGAGCTCCGGGAAAAGGCGATCCGGGCGCAGAAGATGTCCTTCCGCACCGCAGGCGAAAATCTCTGGCTTCGGCTGGAGTATGAAGAGAGCTATGTTGAACGGCTACAGCGCTGCGCAGAAGACCTCGGCCTGTCTCCCTCACGCCCCTCCAGCGATACGGTGATCCGGCTGGACGCCCGTATGGTCAACGCCCTGGCTCGTCTACACCCGGAGGACTTTCTCGCCTTCAAGGCGTTTTATGGAAAGTATGGGAAGGCTTTTGACGAAAGCATCCTGAGCTACCGCTATGAACTGAATTTCTATCTGGAAGCCGTCCGGCTTCTGGACCGGATACGGGCAGCGGGACTGCCCCTTTGCTGGCCGACTCTTTCTCAGGAAAAGAAGCTCAGCATCAAGGGTCTGCGAGATGTTTCTTTGCTGCACAAGGAGACGGATATCGTCCCGAACGATGCTGAATTCACCGAAGAAGAGCCCTTTTTCTTCCTTACCGGAGCCAACGGAGGCGGAAAAACCACCTTTCTGCGCTCTCTGGCCATTGCCGTTCTGCTTTTCCTGTCCGGTTGTCCGGTCTGCGCAGATCAGGCGCAGCTATGGCCGCCGGAAAATGTATTCACCCATTTCCCCCAGGATGAGCGATTTGAGGCTGACGGCCGCTTTGCGGATGAACAGCGTCGGGTGAAGGAGATCCTGGAGCACCATAACGGGAATTCTCTAATCCTGTTGAATGAAACCTATTCTACGACCAACGAAGAACTCGCCGTAGCCTGCACCCTTGAGCTGGCAGATCAGCTGAAAGACAGCGGAAGCTTTGTTTTGTATATCACCCATCAGCATGGCCTGGAGGCGGCGGAAGTTCCCTTCCTCAGCGTGATCGTGGATGAGGGTGATGATAACCGCAGAACCTTCCGCATTGCCCGCCGGAAAGAGGCGACGGGCTCCTACGCGGCGGATATCCTTCGCCGCTACGGGCTGGACCGTGAAGGGCTTTTCCATCGCTTTGCCCACGAGGAAGGAGCAGCCGTATGAAATTCAGTCTGCTTTACCGGAATTATATCGAGACCAGAGAATTCACCGTCAACCCGCTCCAATCCCAAATGGAGGAGACGATCTATAATCTTTCCATTGATAAGGCGATCCGGGAGCTGAGTCGGGATGCGGACAGCTGCGCCTATACGCTGGAAGTCATGAAGAATCCGCTGAAGACGGCGGAGGAGATCATCTACCGGCAGAGAATCCTGATGGATTTTGTCGCTATGCCGAAACTGCTGGAGGAGCTCCGGGATATTTTCAAGAGTTATGATACCCTTCAATCCGATTGGCGGGAAATGCGCGCCGGGATCTATACTTACGGCGTTCCTCAGACCTCCGGCGGCATTCTGGACGCCACCTATGAGAGTTTGAAGATCACTGCGGCCTTTGCCCGAAAAACAGTCAGCTATTTCCGATCCATTTATGATACGGTCGGCCGATATGACGTGCAGTCCGAAGGGCTTTTGGGCATACGGGAATACTGCCATGCCATGATGGAAAATCAATCGCTGGACGAGATCTCCCGCATCGCCGGCCTTTTTGAGCGGGAAACCGTTTCCGCCTACCGCTTCAAGGTCCGCGCTGACTCGGACGACACATTGCGCATTGTCGCAGCAAGTCTGTATGACGCGGTGGAGGAGGAGGAAAAGAGCCTGGGTCTGCGCATGAAGAAGCTTGCGGCAAAGCTTACGGGCAACGGGCCGAAGGAGGATTTGACCCCGGAGGTGGATATGGGCGAGTTTCATTTGGAAACTGCGCGCAGCATCCTGAACGAGGCCCTCTATGAGCTGTACACCGTGCTCAGCGGAATCACCGGCAATATCTATGAGTTTTTCCGCGGGTTGAGCGGGGAGCTTGGTTTTTATGATACCGGCGTGCGCTATGTTCGTCGGCTGGTCCAGGAAGGGGCCCCCATGTGTATGCCGGTACCGCTTCCTGAAGAGGACGACTGCTTCCGCACAAAGGGGATCTATGATCTTCACCTTCTTCTGGAAGGCATGCCCATTGACGCCATCACCCGGAATCATGTGACCATCGAGGGCTGCGACGGCACCTTGATCCGCGGCGCGAATTCGACAGGCAAGACCTGTACCATCCGCAGCATCGGCTCCGCCATTCTGTTTGCTCAGGCCGGTTTCCCGGTATGCGCGGACAGCGCGGAGATCAGCATACGCGATGCTGTTTTCTGCCAGTTCTCTTCCGCAGAAAAGGATTTCGAGGCAACAGATGCGGCAGGGCGGTTTGAAGGGGAAGTGAAAGAGGTTGCGGCGATCCTGAATGTCGTCACCCCCTGGTCGCTGATCCTGTTCAATGAAACCTTCCAGACGACGGCCTATGCGGAAGGCGCGGCGGGGATGAAGGATATTCTGGAGGCCCTGCCTGATGCCGGGTGTCGATATATCTTCGTTACGCACATGCCGATTTTCGATAAGATGAACGGAGACAGGATCCTGAAACTCCAGTTCGGCAAAGACTACCGCATTACCCGAGTATGATATGCTGAACCGTGGATTCCGACAGGAATTGCTGCAGAAGTTTGCCCGCAGCCCGGAAGACGACGCGCTGTTGGCCCGGCTTCTGGACAAAGTGGAAATCTGGCAGCGGGACGGGAGAACGCAGTATACTCGCTTTCTGAGCGAGCGGGATAAGCTGTGCTGCGCTCCCGTCCTGCGTGCATTGGGCGCCGAGGAGTCGTTCTTTTGGGGCGGATATCCGGAGGCTGATCGCTCCCTTCTCCTCTTGCCGGCGGAATGGGAGAACATGGAAACGCTGTGCTCAGGATTAACCGGACCCGTTGCGGTGATCCGCGCGACTTGGAAAAGCGGGGACGAACTGAGTCATCGGGATTTTTTGGGCGCCCTCATGGGCCTGGGGATCGCACGTGAATTCATCGGGGATATCCTGCCCAAGGAAGGACGCTGCGATATTCTGCTTCTCCGGGAGATCGTCCCTTATGTCATGCAGAACCTCACCTCTGCAGGGAGAGCTGCGCTTACGCTCGTTGAAGCAGACAAGCCCGAAGCGGGGGAGGCCAGATTCCGTCTCATCAAGGATACGGTAGCCTCACTCCGCCTGGATGCTATCGTGGGCTCCGGCTTCTCTTTGGCCCGGGAAAAGGCGGCGGCGGCCATCCGTTCCGGCAAGGTATCCCTGGATGGTCTGGAGAGCTTGAAGCCAGATAAACCTGTTGAGGCGGGAAGCCGGATCTCTCTTCGCGGCCTGGGAAAAATCGAATTGGCGGAGGTGGGCGGTCAGAGCAAAAAGGGACGGACCATTGTGGTCATAAAAAGATATATATGAGGTATTGATCATGCAGAAAACCGGAACCAGACTGTTGGAAACACCGCGTCTGATCCTGCGCCGCTTCTCATCGGATGATGCGGTAGACATGTATCGCAATTGGGCTGCTGATCCGGAGGTTACAAGGTTTCTCACCTGGCCCTGCCATGCTTCGCCGGAGGCGACACGCGCATTGCTGGAGAACTGGGAAGCGCAGTATGAAAACGGCGGCTATTTCAGCTGGGCGATCGAGCACAAGGATATTCATCAGGTCATCGGGAGCATCTCTGTTGTGCATCTCAACGAGGAGATCGACGCAGCGGAAATCGGTTACTGTCTCAGCCGGAAACACTGGGGACAGGGCTTCATGCCGGAGGCCCTCATCGCCGTGATGCATTATCTCTTTGATGAAGTCGGCATAAACAGGATCTCTGCCCGCCACGATGTGAATAATCCGAATTCCGGACGTGTCATGGAGAAGGCCGGAATGAAGTACGAAGGAAGGCTCCGTCAGGCAGGAAGGAACAACCAGGGTATCTGTGATATCATCCTGCGCGCCGCACTTCGGAAAGAATGGAATATTTCGGAATGAATCCGGTTCATAAATAATCCCCCGCCGTTTTCGGCGAGGGATTAAAACAAACCGGAGGGTATTCAGGAAAGCTTGCTTCCGCTGGGAATGGCGTCATCCACAAAAACCACCTGCGCCCGACCCCCGACCGCTGCAGCCAGGATCATTCCACAGGATTCTACGCCGCGAAGCTTCGCGGGGGTCAGGTTGTATGCCATGAGCACCTTCTTTCCGATCAGATCCTCGGGCTCATACCAGGCATGTATCCCGCTGACCACCTGGCGCTTCTCCTGGCCAACCTCAAGCTGGAGGCAGAGCAGCTTATCGGATTTCTTCACCGGCTCACATGCCAGCACCTTGGCTACCCGCAAATCCACCTTCTGAAAATCTTCGATGCCGATCAGATTCAGCGGTTCCTCTTGTTCTGGGACGTCGTCTTTCTGCAGCGCTGCGGTTTTGGCGGCTTCCAGCTCAGTCAGCTCTTTCTGCATATCGATCCTGGGGAAGAGATTGTCCCCCTTGGTTACCTTTGCTCCGTCTTGAAGCACACCCCACCGGCAGGCCGTATCCCACGTGAATTCCTCCTCCGCCGCGCCGAGCATTCCCCGGATCCGCTCGCAGCTCTCCGGCATAAAGGGTACCAGAAGGGAAGAACAGATTCGGACGGATTCCAGAAGCGTATACAGCACGCCGCCAAGACGGGGCTTCTTCGATTCATCCTTGGCCAGGGCCCAGGGCGCCGTTTCATCGATATACTTGTTCGCCCGGGCTACGACCCTGAATACTTCCTGGAGCGCCTGCTGGAAAGCGTATTTCTCCATCTGCGCTTCATACCGCTCAGGCAGAGCGGCGACCATATCCCGCAGATCGCTGTCCTCCGGTCCGTCCTCCCGCCCGGAGGGAATGACGCCGCCGAAGTATTTTTCCATCATTGCGGCTGTGCGGGAGACCAGATTTCCCAGATCGTTGG
Organism: Oscillospiraceae bacterium; assembly: GCA_045223835.1. GTDB lineage: Bacteria > Bacillota > Clostridia > Oscillospirales > Oscillospiraceae > UBA1774. The sequence goes on from JBGUZS010000155.1 coordinate 8,074, forward strand.
CCAGGTCAGCATTGATGCGGGTGATCAGGGCCTCGTTGGAAAACTCCCCATCGCTGCCAAAGGGAAACTCCCGAAGCAGGAAGTATCGCAGAGCGTCCACGCCATACCGTTTGGACAGGAGTACAGGATCAACCACATTGCCTTTGCTCTTGCTCATCTTGCCTCCGTCCAGCAGAAGCCAGCCGTGACCATATACCTTCTTAGGGAGAGGCAGGTCCAGGCTCATCAGAAAAGCGGGCCAATAGATGGAATGAAACCGGACGATTTCCTTGCCGACGAAATGCACATCCGCGGGCCAGAATTTTTCCAGATCCTGATACTGATCATTACAAAAGCCCAGTGCGGTCATATAGTTGAACAGAGCGTCCAGCCAGACATAGACTACATGTCCGGGGTCGAAATCCACAGGGATGCCCCAGGTAAATGTGGTCCGGCTGACGCACAGATCCTGAAGCCCGCCTTCGCAGTCCAAAAAGTTGTTCACCATCTCATTGACCCGACTTACCGGCTCAAGGAAATCCGTGGTCTTCAGCAGCTTCCGCACCCGGTCAGCATATTTGGAGGCCCGGAAGAAATATGCTTCCTCCTCCGCATACTTGACCTCCCGGCCGCAATCGGGGCATTTGCCGTCCACCAGCTGGCTCTCCGTCCAGAAGCTCTCGCATGGGGTGCAGTACAGGCCCTTGTATGAGCCCTTATAAATATCGCCCTTCTCATACATGGCTTTAAAGATCTTCTGGATAGCCGCCACATGGTAATCATCCGTGGTGCGAATAAAGCGGTCATAGGAGATGTTCATGACCTTCCAAAGATCTTTGATTCCGGCAACAACCCGGTCGACAAAAGCCTGGGGAGTGATGCCCTCAGCTTTGGCCTTTTCCTCGATCTTCAGGCCATGCTCGTCAGTGCCCGTAAGGAACATCACATCATAACCCCGCATTCGCTTATACCGGGCCATCGCGTCTGTAGCCACAGTGCAGTACGTATGCCCGATATGCAGATTGCTGGAGGGGTAATAGATGGGGGTGGTGATGTAAAATGTTCCCTTGCTCATGGATAAGCCTCCTGTGATAAACAGAGATTGATCTACGGATCACGTATATCCGTACAATAACTATATTATCTATCATCCGCAGGGGGAAAAGTCAATATAAGCGGGGATAATTTGCATTTGATATGGTACAAATGATAGGTGACAAATAAAAGAGGAAATTCAACTCGAACATGGTAAGATGTAGTTGCTACACAACAACTGC
>JBGUZS010000156.1:0-4910 GCA_045223835.1 Oscillospiraceae bacterium
GCGTACATCACCGCCACCCGGTCCGCCATGTTGGCCACGACGCCCAGGTCATGGGTGATGAAGATGCAGGAGAGGTTGCGCTCCGCCTTGATGCGGTTGATGAGCTCCAGGATCTGGGCCTGGATGGTCACGTCCAGGGCGGTGGTGGGCTCGTCGCAGATGAGGATCTCCGGGCTGACGGTCAGGGCGATGGCGATGACGATGCGCTGGCGCATGCCGCCGGAGAACTCGAAGGGGTACTGTTCGAAGCGCTTTTCCGGCTCCGGGATGCCCACCTCCCGCATGATCTCCAGGGCCCGGCGCCTGGCCTCCGCCTTGGTGATGCTCAGCCGGTTCATGAAGCTCAGCTTCTCTTCCTCCAGCTCCTTCTGCAGCTGTTCCTTTTCCGGGCCGGAGGCGGTGCGCAGCCGTTCCCGGATGGCGGACTCCTTCGCCTTATGCTCCGCCGTGACCTTGGCCTTGTATTCCTTCACCTGGGCCTTGGCCTCTTTGCTCTTCTGGTCCAGGACGGCCTTCAGGGTCCTGGCCTGGTTCATATATTCCGCCCTGGTGCTTTGAACGAAGGTCTTGAAGGCGGCCTGCTTTTCCTTGATCTCCGCCTTGTCCGCTTCCGTGAGCTTGCCCTTCTCCCCCAGGGAGGCGATATAGCTGTCCAGCTTCTTTTTCTCGCCGTCGATCTGGATGTTCATCTTCGCCAGGGTGTTCTTGTAGCGGATCAGGTCGTCGCTGATGATGTCGTTGTACATCAGCTTCAGCTTATCGGAATTGATGAGGGTGGCCTCGGTGATCTGCTTGCCGATCTTCACGATGGGATTCAGGGAGCTGAGGGGGTCCTGGAAGATCATACCGATCTTGTGCCCCCGGATCTTGTAGAATTCCTCCTCGGAGACCTCCAGCAGATTCTCGCCCCGGTAGATGATATTGCCGTTTGCGATGATGGCGTTGTTCGCCAGGATGCCCATGATGGCCTTGCTGGTGACGCTCTTGCCGGAGCCGGATTCCCCCACGATGCACAGGGTCTCCCCCTGCTTCAGATCGAAGGAAACATCCCGCACCGCCTGGACCAGCCCATTGTCCGTCTTGAAGTTGATGACCAGGTTATTGACGGATAATACCGTATCTCTCTCCGCCATGTCATTCACTTCCTTTCAGGGACGGGTTGAAGGCGTCCCGCAGGCCGTTGCCGAAGAGGTTGAAGGAGATCATCATCAGGCTCATGACGATGGCCGGGAAGATGACCAGGTTGGGGTAAATGCCCAGGTACTGCTGGTTCGAGGACATCATGACGCCGAAGGACTGCAGCCCCTGCAGGCCCAGGTTCAGGTAGGCCAGGGTGGCCTCGGAAAAGATGGTGGAGGGGATCATGAGCACGCTGCTGGTGATGATGGTGCCCATGGAGTTGGGCAGGATATGCCGGGTGATCAGGCGCATATCCGAGGCGCCCAGGGTCCGGGAGGCCAGCACATATTCCCGCCCCTTGAAGCGGTAGAACTGGGTCCTGGTCCGGGCGGCGGTACCCATCCACCCGGTGAGACACAGGGCCAGGAAGAAGGTGAAGAAATTGTTGCCCAGATGCAGGATGCACAGGGTCATGACCACGATCCAGGGGACGCCTCCCAGGATATCGCAGAAGCGCTCCATGAACAGGTCCACATTGCCGCCGAAATAGCCGGAAACGGAGCCCCACATGAGGCCGAAGCAGAAGCAGAAGGCGGCGGTGCAGACGCCCAGGATCAGGCTGGTGCGCAGGCCGGCGAAGGCCCGCTTGAACAGGTCGAAGCCGGAAACATCCGTGCCCAGGATGAACTTGGGCATTCTGTCGTACCCCAGCTTCCGGTAGTTCCAGCTGGTGCCGGTGACGCTGCTGAGCTTCTTGGTCACGCTGAGGACGGTCTGGCTCTCCACCTGGTCCAGGGGGCAGGCGTCGGTGAGCTTGACGAAGCTCTCGGGCCCGATCTTGTAGTCGTACTGACACCAGCCGTTCTCGATCCAGGCGGCCAGCTCCGTGGCGGAGTAGGTGCGCAGGTCCGCGTTGCCGTAAACCAGCATATAGGTGTCGATGACGTAGTCGCAGTAGTAGATCTCGCTGTTGTGGATGCCCTTGCGGCCGGAGCAGGACCAGTAACCCAGACTGGCGCTGTCCCCGTTGTTGATCATATCCGTGGCATCCGTAAAGCCGATCTCCGCCAGCTCCTCCAGGTTCCTGGCCCGCTCGCCGCCGGAGAAAACCACGCTCTCCAGCAGGATATAGCGGAAGGCGTCGGAGGCACCCCGCAGATCGAAGACCAGCTGGGCGTTCACCACCTTCAGGTTCTGCTCATCCATGGCGGCGCTGATGTTGAAATCGATGGGGCTGTAATCCCGGCTGAAATCCCGGATCATGATCCGGTCCTCCGGCCCTTCCCCGTAGCGCAGGTAGACGGCGTATTCCCCCAGCTTGGAGCTGCTGACCCCTTCCTCATCGGAGAAGCAGATGGAAACGGTATAGTCTCCCTTGTTGCTGAATTCCGCGCTCTTGGACTGGAGGAAGGCGTCCCGCCCCGCCACCGCCGCATCCGTGGCGAAGACGACTACGCCGCCGGTGCCGTAGGTGCTGGCGGTATCGATATAGGTGGGCTCATCCTCCACGGTGAGGGACACCAGGGACTGGCGGATCGCCTCGGGAGAGTACTTATCCGACAGCGCGGGGACCTGATTCTCCGTATCGTACACGATATGGCTCTTGCTCCGGGTGCCGTCCCAGAAGCCGGTGCCGGCCTCGAAAAGCTTGGGGGCCAGGAAGCCCTCGGAGGAGCTGACGATCTCGATATTATGCGGGGATGCGATGGGCACCACGATGGCCAGCAGGATAAGGACCGCCAGGATGAAGGCCCCGGCCACGCTGGATTTGTTCTTGCGGAAGCGGCGCAGGGCGTCCCGGAAGAAGGTGGTGGGCTTGGTATCCAGCTTGGTATCCATGATGCGGGTATCGGTCTGGATGAGCAGGAAATCGTCGTCCCGGAATTGGATGCTTTTCTCTTCAAAATTGGACTTCATTTCTTCGCCCCCATTCTGATCCGCGGATCGATGAAGCCGTAGCTAAGGTCCAGGACCACCCCGGCCAGGAGACTGATGGTGGTGAAGATGGCCATATCCACGAACAGGATGTCATAGTCCTTATAGCTCAGGGAGAGGATGAAGAGCTTGCCGATGCCCGGGATGCCGTAGAGGGATTCCAGGATCATGGAGCCCCCCAGGATGCCGATGAACTCCGCCAGGATGGAGGGAAAGATGGGGACCATGGCGTTCTTCAGGGCATGGCGAATGATGGCCTGCCGCCGGGTGAGCCCCTTGGTGCGGGCCAGGAGGAGATAGTCGCTCTCCATCACCTCGCAGAGCTCCGCCCGGGTGAAGCGGCAGTAGCCGCAGATGGAGCCGAAGGAGAGGCAGAACACGGGGATGATATATCCCTTCACCTTCACCCCCAGGGCGGCGGTATCCGCCGGCCAGGAGGAGGGCAGCCAGCCCAGGTTATAGCAGAAGATGCGAAGGACGAAGGAGATCAAAACGAAACTCGGTATGGAGATGAACACCATGACCACGGTGGAAATGATATGGTCCGTCATGCTGTTCTTCTTCAGGGCCGCCCAGATCCCCAGAAGGATGCCGATGGGCACCGAGAAGATGACCGAGATGATATTCAATCGGATGGAGTAGCCGATCCTGGACATGATGATGACCGAGGCGGCCACGTTGGGCTGGAAGGTCTTGCTGCAGCCCCAGTCCCATTTGGTGATGATGTTTTTGAGCCAGCTGACATACTGCTCCATCACCGGGACGAGATAATAATAGTTGGAAACGCCCTTGACTGCCGGTGCTTTATAGAGGTATTCCCCGTACTGGGGCATCTGCCGGTCAAAGCGGTACACATAGCCGAGACTGTACTGCTTATCAAAGTAGGCGATCTGCTTGGTATCGTCGCCGATGGGCCGCTCGAAGGGGAGCAGCTTCACCAGGATAAAGGTCAGCGAAAGGATGATGAAGGCGGTGATGATGGCAAGCCCGATCCGTTTCAGAACATACTTTCCCATGCTTTAACCCCTTTCTCTCCCTGGAATAGCGGAGGGACCCCCCGCGGGGAAACCCCTCCGCTATGGCACATGCGGCAAGTGATGGGGATGCCGGAGGGACCCCCATCACTTGCGAGAAAGGCTTGCCGATGATTATTCAGCCGCGTCCTCCGCAGCCGCTTCGACTTCGAAGTAGTCCTCGACGCTCTCATAGAGGCCGCCGGTGAAGCTGCCGTCGAAGTCCATGCTGTAGTACAGGTCGAAGCCGGTGTAGCCGGTGGGCTCCTCGGAGGTGCCGCTGCCGGTGGCATAATCCGCAGCCAGCTCCGCAGGCACGGTGAAGGTGACGGTGTAGGTGCCGGCGCCCTCAGCGACCTCGAACTCGACGGAGGATTCGTCATACTCCATATCGCCGTTGTAGTACCGCTCGTAGTTGCAGCAGACCACATCGTCGATGGTGATGGTGGTGATATCGGGCAGGGTGGTGGTGATCTCGAAGGAACCGGTGTAGCTGCCGTCCTCGTTCTTGCTCATGCCCTGGTAGTCGATGTTCATGACCGCCTTGTTCTGGCCGTTCTGGGCGATAGCCTTGGAGTTCACGGCGTTGTACAGGGCGTCGAAGGACCAGGCCAGGCCGTCATAGACGATGGGGTAAGCCGCAGGATCGTTGGTGTCCACGCCCCAGTTCAGGGTGAAGCTGTGGCTGATGGCCTGATCGCTGGAAAGCACGTTCACGAAGCCGATGGGATCCAGCGCGTTGCCGCTGATGGAGCCGAAGCCGATGTCGAACTGGCCGACCATCATCTTGTTGTAGTACACGTCGGACCAGACGTTGCCGCACCAGAAGTCGGCGCTCAGCTG
>JBGUZS010000157.1:0-15941 GCA_045223835.1 Oscillospiraceae bacterium
TGCGCGTCATCCGGAGCGAGGGACCAGTCCTCCTTGGTGAGAAGCAGCTGGGCTGCATAGGTGATCTCCGCGCCGGAGTAGAGGATCAGGCGTCCCTGCCGGGAAGCCAGCTCCTCCCGGCTGGCGCCGGAGATAGTATAGACGATCAGAAAATCCGTTACCGGTTTATCCGCCCCGTTCCACCGGGAGAAGACCACCGCCCGTTCGCCGGTATCCGTATCCTCCCGACGGATGGTGATGCGGTCTCCCCAGTATTCCGACAGGGTTAAATACCAGCTGTCGGAAAAATTATGGTAGGTGCTGAGCTGCAGACGGCGTACGCCGCGGCTGTTGAAGGCGTACCAGTCCAGGACCCGGTATACCGTTTCCCCCTGGGCGGGCAGGGCGCGGGGGATGGGGATCTCGGGGACGCCGTCCCCATTCATGTCCCGCAGTCCGGCGGAGGAGCTGCGGAAGGTGCCTTCGCTGAGCTCCTCGCTCCCCAGGGTAATGTTCCGCAGGGCGTCCCCTTCGTACAGGAGGATGTCCGTTACCAGGCCGCCGGAAACGCTGCCCTCGACAAAAAGAGCGGCCTTCCGGTCCAGCAGCGCGCCGCAGGTCAGACGGCTGACGCTTTCCATCCCAAAGGAGAGGCGGGAGGAGGCGTTTATCGTTTCCCCGTCCCGACTGACGCCGATCAGCTCCGCTGTTCCGCTCTTGTCCGCGTCTCCCAGGCGGACGAGAAGAAGCTCGCTGCGGCCGTCCTCGTTCAGGTCGCCCACCGTATACTGGGTATAGCCCGCATTGGCGATGGGGGAGACCTGAAAAGCCTTGAGGGAATAGACGGTAAGCATCTTCAGCTCCGCGTCCATGCCCCAGCCGACCACCAGCTCGGTCCAGCCGTCCCCGTCCATATCCGTGTAGGTGACGCTCTCGATGCTCGTGCCGTCCCCCTCCACCACGGCGGCGGTTTCATACCGGCCGCCGCTGCGGATGAAGATATAGATCTTCAGCGGTCTCTCTCCGGCCGTGCGGAAAAACGCCAGGGCTTCCTCCGCCCCGTCCCCGTTGATATCATAGAACTGAACGGATTGGCGGTAGCTGCCGGAGACGGGGGCGGAAAAGGCGGCCCCTTCCGCCTGCAGGCCATCCAGCACCTGCTGGAGCTCCAGATACTCCTGGGGAAGCCTGGGCAAGGCCATGAATTCCTCCATATCCCGTCCCGGACTGCAGGCGCTGAGAAGCAGCAGGATCGCCAGGATGCAGCCGAGGAGGACGCCTCTTTTCACCTGTTTCAACGCCTTTCCTCCTCCCTGCCAGGCAGAAGAATCTGCAGAGCTTCCGCAAGCTCTCGATTCCATGATTATATCACAATCCGGGGCTTATGGATAGCCCAAAAGAAGAAATCCCCTCAGGATACCGGCAGCTTGCCGGTGAGCCACCTGCGCAGCAGGTCAAAGGCATGGGTGGCGGCCACGATGCGCCCCCGCTCCCGATCCCCGCCCATCTGAATGGGTCTGCAGAAGAGCCCGTCCGGCGCGGCAAAGCCCACGAAGCCCGTTCCCACGGGCGTGTTACGCTCATCGGTGCCGGGGCCGCAGATGCCGGTGACGCTCACCGCCAGATCCGCTCCGGTGCGCGCGCGCACGCCGGCCGCCATGGCCAGGGCCGTCTCCCGGCTGACTGCGCCGTGCTTTTCCAGCACCTCCGGCGGTACGCCCAGGATGCGCTCCTTCACGCGGCTCGTATAGGAGACCACGCCGCCCAGGAATACGGCGGAGGCGCCGGGGAGTTCGGTGATCCGCTTGGCGATGAGGCCGCCGGTGCAGCTCTCCGCGGCTGCGAAGGTCAAGCCCCGCTCCGTGAGCAGCCGAAGGCATACCGCCTCGATGGAGGGTTCATCCACGGCATAGATCAGGTCCCCCAGCGCCTCCCGGACCTCCCGGATCACCGGAAGGGTCAGGGCCTCCGCTTCCGCTTCGGTGGCGGCCTTGGCGCTGACCCGCAGCCGGACCTCGCCGGTGCCCACGTATGGGGCAAGGGTGGGATTCGTCAGCGCAGCCATCCGGTCATGGAGCATCGCTTCCACCGCGCTTTCTCCCAGGCCGAAGATCCGGATATCGTGGGAGAGAAGGATCCCTTCGCTGAACTGCTTCAGCCAGGGGATCAGCCCGGTCTCTACCATTTTCCGGAGCTCTCTGGGCGGGCCGGGGAGCATCGCCACCCGGATGCCCAGGGCGGTGAAGCCGCAGCCGGGCGCCGTGCCGTTATGGTTGAAAAACGGGGTGCAGCCCTCGGGCAGCCAGGCCTGGCGAAGGTTGTTTTCCGTCATCTCCCGGCCGACGGAGGCAAAATAGCCGCGGATCTTTTCCGCCTCTTCGGGGTGGAACACCAGGGGAAGGCCGAAGCAGGAGGCCAGGGTCTCCTTGGTCAGGTCGTCATAGGTGGGGCCGAGGCCGCCGGTGGTGATCAGGATATCCGCACGGCCCTTGGCGATCTCCACCGCCTCCCGCAGCCGGGCGGGGTTATCCCCCACGACGCTGTGCCAGCATACGTCGATCCCCAGGGCGGATAGGGCATGGGACACCTCCGCGGCGTCGGAATTCACGATATCGCCCAGGAGGATCTCCGTCCCCACGGCGAGAATTTCCGCTTTATGGCTCATTGGATGGGTATCCTTTCCGTATTCTCCAGCGCTTCCCGGCACAGAGCCTCCACGTCCAGAACGGCCTCCGCCTCCTTCACCTCCTCCGGCTTCGGCTTCGTCCGGGGGTGGCGGGGGGTGAAGACGGTGCAGCAGTCCTCATAGGGGAGAATAGAGGTTTCAAAGGTATCCAGCTGCCGGGCAATGCCGATGATCTGTTCCTTATCAAAGCCGATGAGGGGCCGGAGCACCGGCAGCTCCAGCGGCGCCTCCGTGCAGCGCAGCGCCTCCATCGTCTGACTGGCCACCTGGCCCAGGTTTTCCCCCGTGACCAGGGCGCCGCAGCCGTTGGCCAGCGCCACGGACTGGGCCAGCCGCATCATGAAGCGCCGCATGATGAGGGTAAAGAACTCCTCCGGGCACTTATCCCGGATCTCCTCCTGGATATGGGTGAAGGGGATGACCTCCAGGGTGAGCCTTCCGCACCAGGGCAGCAGCTTCCGGGCCAGCTTGATGACCTTGTCCTTGGCCAGCTCGGAGGTATAGGGAAAGGAGAAAAAGTGCACGGGGATGATCTGCACCCCCCGGCGGGCGATCATGTAGGTGGAAACGGGGCTGTCGATCCCGCCGGAGAGCAGGCTCACCGCCCGGCCGCAGGTCCCCACAGGCAGCCCGCCCGCGCCGGGCACCCCGCCGGCATGAACATAGGCGGCGGTCTCCCGCACCTCCACATGGACCACCAGCTCCGGGTCATGCATATCCGCAGGCAGATCGGGGTAGGCCTCCCCGATCCCCCCGCCCACATATTGGCTGAGCTGGATGGAGGTCATGGGAAAACGCTTGTCGCTGCGCTTGGATTCCACCTTGAAGCTCTTCGCCTTCCGGAGCTCCGGCTCCAGATAGCGCAGGGCGGTGTTCAGGATCGCGTCCTTATCCTTCTCGCAGGCGGCGGCGCGGCAGAGGGAGATGATCCCGAAGACCTGGCTGCAGCGGCGGAAGGCCTCGTCCAGATCGAGGCCTTCCTCCAGCGGTTCCACATAGACGGTCGATTGGACCGAGGTGATCTGAAAGCGGCCGAGGCCTTTCAGCCTCCGGGCGACATTGGACCGCAGGCGATCCTCAAAAAAATGCCGGTTCTGGCCCTTCAGCACCAGCTCCCCGGGTTTGAGCAGCAGAATATCGTTCATTTCGCATCCTCATCATATCCATTGGAATCTAATCTGTATTGTATCTGTTCGGTCATGTCCCTGTCAATCGCAACATAGGATTAAATGCGCCGTAAGGCGCGGGAAGGAGCGATGGGGATGAAGAAACTGCGCAGGGTATGGGCGATGATCCTGATGCTGGCCCTGCTGGCGCTTCCGGCGGGGGCGGAGGACGGGGAGGAGGAAGACTTCGATCCGGAAAACTGGGCTGCTGTGGAGGCGCTGTCCTCCCTGGAGGACGTTTCCGCATCGGTGGGGGCGGCGGTGCTCATGGAGCGGGAGACCCGCACCTGCCTTTACGAGAGCGAGGCCCGCAGGCATCTGCCCATTGCCAGCGTGACCAAGGTGATGACCCTGCTCCTGGTGACGGAGCTGGTGGACAGAGGGGATCTTCAGCTGGAGCAGCGGGTGACCTGCTCGGCCTATGCCGCCTCCATGGGGGGAAGTCAGATCTTTCTGGAGGAAGGGGAGACGATGACCGTGGAGGACCTGATCAAGGCTGTGGCCGTCAGCTCTGCCAACGATGGAGCCGTCGCCCTGGCGGAGGCTGCCGCGGGGAGCGAAGGGGCGTTTGTGGAGCAGATGAATCAGCGGGCGCGGGATCTGGGCATGGCGGATACCGTTTTTGCCAACTGCACCGGCCTTCCCACCCAGGGCGAGCATTACAGCTGCGCCTGGGATATCGCGATTCTGTCCTGCCGGCTTCTGGATTGCGAGTGGATCCGGAACTATACCACGATCTGGATGGATTCCGTGCGGGACGGCGCCTTCGGCCTGAGCAACACCAACAAGCTCATCCGCTTTTATCCCGGGGCTACGGGGCTGAAAACCGGATTCACGCAGGAGGCCATGTACTGTCTCAGCGCCTCCGCCATGCGGGACGGCGCGGAGTATGTGGCGGTGATCCTCCATGCCCCCAGCTCGGATATCCGGTTTGAGAGCGCAAAGCTCCTGCTGAACCATGCCTTCGCCAACTATCAGCTGGTGGAGATCCTTCCGGACGCGGCTCTTGCCCCCGTGCCGGTGCACATGGGGACCTCTCCCTGGGTGCAGCCGGTCCTGTCCGGTCAGACCAAGCTCCTGCTGGAGAAACGGCAGATCTCCGGCCTGCGGAAGGAGATCACCCTTGCGGAGGAGGCGGAGGCCCCGGTGGAGGCGGGACAGGCGCTGGGATATCTGCGCCTTCTGGACGGAGAGGGCAGGGAGCTGGCCCGGGCGGAGCTGACCGCTGGGGAGACGGTTCCCCGGGCCTCCTGGGGCGCTGTGCTGCTGCGGCTGATGCGGATTCTCTTCCTGGGCGTAAAATGAAGAGAATCCCGGATTAACTCCTGAAGATTCCGGTTGAAGAACGGCGGCGGAGATGCTATACTGTAGCCAGGGATAATCAAATACATGCAAAGGAGACGGGTTATGATCAAAGTAATCATGGGCGTTAAGGGCTCCGGCAAGACCAAGCTGCTCATCGATCTGGTACAGAAGGCGCTGGATGAGGAGCAGGGCGACGTGGTAGTTATCGAGAAGGATCGCTCTCTCACCTATGACATTCCCCATCAGGCCAGACTTATCGTGGCATCGGATTATGATTTCGGCAGTACCGAGTACATGAAGGGTTTTCTCAGCGCGCTCCATGCCTGCAATTACGATATTTGCCATGTATTTATCGATAACCTCTACAAGATGTTCGAAGATCGGTCCGTGGAATCCGCCGAGGCTTTTTTGGAATGGTTGGAGGGCTTCAGCACCAAACACGGCGTTTCCTTCACCCTTACCCTCTCCGCGCCGGTGGAGTCCGCGACCGACAAGATCAAAAAGTTTTTCTGAAAAAAACAAGATTTGGCATCCTGGATCCGGGGCCTGCACAGCATCCTGTGCAGGTCTCCTTTTTTGTCGAATCCGGTCGAACGGTTTTCCTTGTGTCGAATGGTCGGAGATGTTAAATTCGACATGAAAGTTCGTTAACCGGCAATCGGTGATATGAAAACGGACGAATTTGGAAAGCGGAGAGGAATGGACATGGTACATTACACGGTGTTTTCCCGACAGTATTTCACGCGGGAGCTGGGCAGCTATACCGGATGGGGGATCGAGGGCCGGGATGAGAACGGCGGCAGCGCAGGCCGGGTCGAGGATCTGACGGAGGACCGGGAATTTGCGCTGCTGGTTGCGGCCGCCCTGAACCGGGAGGGGGCCGAGCCGGTACATCTCCGGGATATTCTGGAGGACCTGCTGGCGGACCCGATGGCCAGAGAGATGCTGCTGCAATCCCATGACTAGTGCGGGAAGCGGGAGAACCCCTTGCGGGACGGACGAGGCGAAGGCTTTGCCCGTCCCGCATTGCTTTTCCGGAAATATCACAGATAAAAGCCCTGAAAAAAACCTGAATTTAAGGTACTTGAACAGATTGACATTTCCGCAAAGCGGGTCTATAATAGGGAACAACTCAAGTACCTTAATTTTTGCAGGAGGGATGACGCGGATGGAACCGACTTCTGAGCTGAATGAACAGCTGATGGAGTGTATCTTCCGTTTGTTCGCTCTGCTTCGCCGGGGACCGAAGCTGCCGGCAGGGGAGCCCGGGTCCAAGGTAGGCGGCAGACCCAGCGCCCAGAACCGGATCCTGCTGATGCTGAATGAATCCGATGGGATCAGCCAGCGGGATATGACCACCCTTCTGCAGCTCAGGCCCCAGTCTGTAAGCGAGACCCTCAGCAAGCTGGAAGCCGGCGGATTGGTGGAGCGGCGGCAGAACAGCCGGGATAAACGGGTGTTCAATATTTTCATGACGGAAGAGGGAAAGCTCCGGGCTCAGGAGTTGGTGATCGACCGGCCGGACTTTGCCTCCATGTTTTTATCCGCGCTGTCCACGGAGGAAAAGGAGCGGCTCCTGGAGCTGCTGATGAAGCTGACCGACAGCAATGATCCGGAGGAAGCGGACCTGCTGTAGACCGCCGTGAGGGGCGATTGCTTTTTGTAGAATCATGAGCGCTCCCGAAAAAAAGCAGACCTTCCCGCCAAAAAGGAATGCGGGAGGCGCTCGTTCTAAATTTATGAAACAGCATAGAAGGAGAAGAAAAGAGACTTGAAACTGATCTTCAAGTACATGAAGCCGTTCATCTTCATGGCCCTGGCGGCGGTTGCCCTGCTCTTCTGCCAGACCATCCTGGAGCTGTACCTGCCCAACTACATGAGCAAGATCGTGAACGTGGGCATCGTACAGAGCGGCGTGGAGGTATCTACCCCGGATGTAATCGATAAGGCTTCCTTTGAAAGCATCCTGACCTTCGCCTCCGAGGGCGGCGCGCGCGTCCTTTCGGAGGGGTATGTATGGAAGGAAGCCGGTACGGCGGACGCGGAGCTGGTGAAACAGTATCCCGGTCTGAAGCAAAAGGGCGCGTATGTGCTGACGGAAACGGACAGCGCCAAGCTGAGCGAGGTAAAGCTGGCCTATGAAAAGGCGATGTATGCCCTGTATTATGCGGCGGGCGAACAGGAATACAACGCGATGTCCGTAGAGGAGTTCAATCAGATCGCCGCCTCTGTCCCCGCGAAGGCGCTGGAGGCGGGCAAGGCGGAAGCGGCCAAGGTGGGCGGCGGCATGATCGAGAGCATCGCCATCACCTTCACCAAGCTGTTCTACAGGGAATATGAGGCGCCTCTCCAGCAGACCCAGCAGAGCTACATCCTGCGCATCGGCGGCATCATGCTGCTCTTCTCCCTCATGAGCGGCATCGCGGATATCGGCACGAACTTCTTCTCGGCCCGGACCTCCGCGGGCGTCGGCCGGAAGCTGAGGCACGATGTTTACGCCAAGGTCACCCGTTTTTCCAGCGAGGACATCGACCGGTTTTCCACCGCCACCCTCATCACCCGGAGCACCAACGACGTCCAGCAGGTCCAGATGGTCACCATGATGGGCATCCGCATGGTATTCATGGCCCCCATCTACTGCATCGGCGGCATTGTGATGGCGCTGCGGAAGAGCGTGAGCATGAGCTGGATCGTCGCCCTGGCGGTCGTCCTGCTCCTGTCTCTGCAGGTGCTCATGTTCAAGCTGGTGGTTCCGAAGTTCCAGATCATGCAGAAGCTGACGGACAAGCTGAACCTGGTGGCCCGGGAAAGCCTTACGGGCATGCTGGTCATCCGCGCCTTCGGCAACGAGAAGCTGGAGGAGAAGCGCTTCAACCAGGCCAACAAGGATATCACCGATACCGGCCTCTATGTGCAGCGCACCATGGCGACCCTGCACCCCATCGAAAACCTGCTGCTCTCCGGCATCACCCTTCTGATCGTCTGGGTGGGCGGCCACCACGTTGCGGGGTTCAGAATGCCCATCGGCGATATGCTGGCCTATATGCAGTATGTGATGCAGATCATCATGTCCTTCCTCATGATCGCCCAGATGTTCATCTTCATCCCCCGGGCCCTGGTCGCGGCGACCCGTATCTCCGAGATCCTGGATACGGAGCCGGTGATCCAGGAGCCGGAGGAGCCCAGGAACATGGGCGAGCACTGGCGGGCTAAAGGCCATATCGAGTTCAAGGACGTCTCCTTCAAGTACGGAGACGCGGAAAACTGCGTGCTTGAGCACATCTCCTTCGATGTGCAGCCGGGACAGACGGTAGCCTTCATCGGCTCCACCGGTTCGGGCAAGTCCACCCTGATTAATCTGGTGCCGCGGTTCTATGATGTGACCGAAGGCCAGATCCTCCTGGATGGGGTGGATATCCGGGACCTGTCTCTCCATGAGCTGCGCCGGAATATCGGCTATGTGCCCCAGAAGGGACTGCTCTTCTCCGGCGACGTGGCCACCAACATGAGCCTGGGCAAGGCCACCGCCACGGATGAGGAGATCTACAACGCCATCCGGATAGCGCAGGCCTCCGACTTCATCAATCCGGAGAATAACGGCCTGGAGATCGCCATCGCCCAGGGCGGCGACAATGTCTCCGGCGGCCAGAAGCAGCGGCTGAGCATCGCCCGGGCCCTGCTGGAAAATCCGCCCATCTTCATTTTTGACGACAGCTTCTCCGCGCTGGACTTCCGGACCGACGCCAATCTGCGCAAGGCCCTGTATGAGTCCACAGAGAACGCCACCGTCCTGATCGTGGCCCAGCGGGTCAGCACCATCATGAACGCAGATCAGATCCTGGTCCTGGAGGAAGGCAGGGTCGTGGGCCATGGGACCCATCAGGAGCTGCTCCAGACCTGCGAGGAATACCGCGAGATCGCGGAGAGCCAGCTTTCAAAGGAGGAATTGGCATGAACAGAGCGGAAGAAAATCGCAGGCCCGCCGGCGCCGATCCCCAGCACATGGGGCCTCCTTCCGGAGAGCCGGCCAGGGATTTCGACCCGAAAAGCTTTGATCCGAAGAAAATGCCCCCTCCTGGCTTCGACCCGAAGAAGGGGCCGCCCAAGGGCTTCGACCCGAAGAAAGGTCCTCCTCCCGGCTTCGATCCGGAGAATTTCGATCCGGAGAAGTTCAAGGAACAGATGGAAAACGGGGAATTCCCGGATATGCCGAAGCCCAAGGGGATCATGAAGCTGTTCATGCCCAAGTTCGATTTCAATACGAATGAGCCCAGTCGAACGGGCATGGAACAGGATAACCCCGGTTATCGCCCCCTGGTCAGACCGGATACCTCCAAGATGAAGAACGGCCGCAGAGGCGGACCGGGCGGCGGCGGACGCGGTCCGGGCGGCATGCGGGGAGAGAAGCCCAAGGATTTCAAGGGCAGCATGAAGCACCTGATCCACTACCTGATGGATTTCAAGTGGCTGATCCTTCTCGTCTCCGTCTGTTCGATCTGCTCCACAGTCCTGGCGACGGTGAACCCCCGCATCCTGGCGAAGATCACGGATGAGATCGCCCGGGGCGTGGCGGCGGTCACCGCCGGCGGCACCAACGGCGTTGATTTCAGCTATATCGGCCGGGTGATGCTGATCCTGCTGATCCTGTATTTTGCCAGCGCCCTTTTCTCCTATGCCCAGGGCTTCGCGCTGGCCCACGTCTCCAACAAGATTTCCTATAACCTGCGCAAGGCCATCATTGAGAAGATCAACCGCCTGCCGGTGAACTTCTTCCATACCATGTCCAACGGCGAGGTCATGAGCCGCATCACCAACGATGTGGATACGGTGAGCCACAGCATGAACCAGTGCCTCACCCAGATCATCACCTCCGTGGTCACCCTGATCGGCGTGCTGGTGATGATGCTCAGTATCAGCTGGAAGCTCACCCTCATCGCCATCGCCATGCTGCCCTTCAGCGGCATCTTCACCGCCCTGATGGTGGGCATCTCCCAGAAGCACTTCCGGGCGCGGCAAAAGCTGCTGGGCACCGTGAACGGCTATGTGGAGGAGATGTACTCCGGCCAGCAGATCCTCAAGGCCTTCTGCGCCGAGGACCGGGCTCTGATGGAGTTCGACTATGAGAACGACCGGCTGTACAACGCCTTCTGGAAGGCGGAATTCCTCACCGGTATGATGCGCCCCATCATGAACTTCATCGGCAACGCCGGCTATGTGGCGGTGTGCGTACTTGGCGCCTCCATGTGTGCCAAGGGGCAGCTCTCCATCGGCTCTATTCAGGCCTTCATCACCTATGTGCGTACCTTCAACCAGCCCATCACCCAGGTGGCCAATATCTCCAGCCAGCTTCAGTCCACCGCGGCGGCGGCGGAGCGGGTATTCCAGTTCCTGGATGAGGCGGAGGAGCAGGATCCCCAGGCGCACCTGAACATCGGGGACATGGATATCCGGGGGGACGTGGACTTCGATCACGTACACTTCGGCTACGATCCCGAGGAGATCGTCATCAACGATTTCTCCGCCCATGTGAAGGCGGGCCAGCGGATCGCCATCGTCGGACCCACCGGCGCGGGCAAGACCACCATGGTCAAGCTGCTCATGCGGTTCCATGATCTGCTGGGCGGCTCCATCAAGCTGGACGGATTCGATACCCGGGAGTTCACCCGCCATGACCTGCGGGAGGAGATCGGCATGGTCCTGCAGGATACCTGGCTCTTCAACGGTACGATCATGGAGAATATCCGCTACGGCAAGCTGGACGCCACGGATGAGCAGGTGATTGAAGCGGCCAAGGCGGCCCAGGTGGACTTCTTCATCCGCACCCAGGCGGAGGGATACAATATGGTCCTGAACGAGGAGACCAGCAATATCTCCGCCGGGCAGAAGCAGCTCCTTACCATTGCCCGGGCTATCCTGGCGGATACCAAGCTGCTGATCCTGGACGAGGCCACCTCTTCCGTCGATACCCGCACGGAGATCCTGATCCAGCGGGCTATGGACAATCTCATGAAGGGGAGGACCAGCTTCATCATCGCGCACCGGCTGAGCACCATCCGCGGAGCGGATCTGATCCTGTGCATGCGGGACGGAGATATCGTGGAACAGGGGACCCACGAGGAGCTCATGGCCCTGAACGGGTTCTATGCCCAGCTGTACAACAGCCAGTTTGAGAAGGTTTCCTAAAAGAAAAGCAAAATAGAATGGACCGCAGCCCACCTTTTGGGTGGACTGCGGTCTTTTGCGGGAAGAGCTGCCGGAAAAACATTCTTCCGCCGCCGAGGCTCCGGATCAGCCGTTCAGCTCCAGCAGCATTTTCACATGGGGGATGCCGTCCTCCGGGAAGGGGTCGGAGATCGCCCGGAAGCCCTGCTTTTCATACAGGCCCTTGGCATAAACCTGGGCCTCCAGGTAGATCTGCCTTGCATCGAAGCGCTCCTGCGCCAGACGGATACCCTCCGCCAGGATCCGACTGCCCAGTCCCGCCCGGCGGCGCACCGCGATCACCCGACCGATGGAGACATACTCGCTGCTTACGCCCTTGTCCATGATCCGCAGATAGGCCTGTATCCCTGTCTCATCCTGCAGCCATACATGAAGCGCAGACTGATCCCGGCCGTCCAGCTCCGGGTAGGGACAGCGCTGCTCCACCACGAATACGTCCACCCGGAGGCGCAGCAGGGCGTACAGCTCCCGGGCGCTGAGTTCATCAAAGGTTTTTATGCACAGCTCCATGCTCAGCCTCCGTCAGATCAGTATCCCGCTGCAGTGATCGATCTCATGCTGGATGATCTGGGCTGTCCAACCGTTGAAGGTCCGGAGCCGAACCTGCAGCTTTTCATTCTGGTACCGCACCTTGATGGAGCGGTACCGCTTCGCTTTTCTGGTGCCGGCGAGGGAGAGACAGCCCTCCTCCGCTTCGAAGGGCCCGGAAAACCGGATGATCTCCGGATTCAGCATAGTCATATACTCCCCGTCGCAGATGAAGACGATGATGCGGCGGCTCACGCCGATCATGTTCGCCGCCATCCCCACGCAGCTCTCCCGGTGGGCCATCAGGGTATCCAGCAGATCCCTGGCGGCATCCAGATCCTCCGCCCCGGCGGGAGCGGAGCTGCGGGCAAGGAAGATCGGGTCTCTGACGATTTCCCGTACCAGGATCATCACCTCATCTCCGTTAGAAATCCTGCCCGGCGTGCGCCGGGCTGGGATGCGGCGAGCTTCTCACGAAGCGCCGCCCGAAGCCTTTTGGGAAACCTTTTCCGGAAGGGCTTCGCTCACCGCGGTGGAGATCAGCACCAGGGCGGCGCCGATCCAGCCCGGGAGGGACAGGGGCTCATGGAGGAAAGCAACCGAGCAGAGCACGCTGACTACCGGCTCCAGATAGCCCAGGATCGCCACGGTCTGCACCGGCAGACTGCCCATGCCGCTGAAATAAAAGCAGTAGGCGAGGCCGGTATGGACAATGCCCAGCATCAGAATGATCCCCAGGGAGGACAGGCCAAGCTCCGGGAAAGCGCCCCAGTTGCGGATCAGCACATAGGGCAGGATCGTTGCCGCGGAGATCGCCAGCTGGAGCATGGACCGATCCAGCGCCGGGACTTCCCGCAGCTTCCGGTTGCAGATTACCACGAGCACAAAGAAGACGGCAGCCGCCAACCCCAGCAGGACCCCCGCCGTATCCCCGCCGCCGGTTTCCAGTACGCCGGAGACCAGGAGTATCCCCGCCAGCGCCAGCAGGACGAAGGGGATCTTCCGCAGGTCGAGCCGCTCCCGCAGCACAGCGGGGGCGATGACGATCACCACCGCGGGGGCCAGATAATTGCAGAGACTGGCAATGGCAACGGTGGTTTTCACATAGGCGGCAAAGAGAAAGATCCAATTGAGGCCCAGGCTGACGCCGGAGAGGATCAGCAGAGGGAGGGCCTTTCGGATGGCCTTCCCATCCGGGCACCGGCCACGGAAACGCTGATACAAAAAGATGAAGGCGGAGCCGAGGATGCCGCGGAACAGAGCGACCACCTCGCTGGGGGCCTGCACATGGCGGAGAAACAGCCCAATCGTTCCGTACAGGACCACGGCGACGATATATTTTCCCCGCTCCGCCGCTGCTTTCATCGCGCTTCGCCTCCCTGTTCCCTTAAGGCTCCCCAGAGCTGAAGCAGGGCTCCGGCCCGGGCAGCCAAAAAGCATATTGCCAATATAGCAGGATTCTCTTCCGCTGGCAAGCGGCTTCTCCCGCTCAGCCGGGAGCAGGCCTGACCTTTCGGTTCCCCCGCACGGCGCTTTACAGGCTGCGGCTGGACGGGTATACTGAGAATGAGGCATTCAGCGAAGGAAAGCCCTTTGGGACAGACAGGAGAAATGGGGGTGAAGAAGATGAACCAACAGGAGGAACGCATGCAGAAACAGCTGGCCTTTTCTCTGGAGATCGACAAGGAGAAGAATATCTTTCGCCAGACGCACCTCTCCGGTCACGGCAGGAGGGAGAACGATGCGGAGCACGCCTGGCATATGGCGATCATGGCCTATCTCCTTCGGGAGTATGCCAACGAGCACGTGGATATCACCAGGGTCATGCTCATGTGTCTGATCCATGACCTGGTGGAGATCGACGCAGGGGATACCTATGCCTATGATACGGAAGGACGGAAAACGCAGAAGGCCAGGGAGGACGCGGCGAAGGAACGGCTCTTCTCCCTTTTGCCGGAGGATCAGAGGGACGAATTGACGACCCTCTTCGAGGAGTTTGAGGAGGGGAGGACGGCGGAAGCCCGGTATGTCCGCGCCATGGATAACCTGCAGCCGCTGATCCTGAACCATTCCAACGGCGGAAGCGACTGGAAGGAGCACGGGGTGACTGCGGCAGCCGTCTACGGACGGCAGAAGGGGACCCGGCTGGGCTCCGAAGCCCTGTATGCGGTAACGGACCGGATCATCAGGGAGAATATCCGAAAAGGAAACCTGACGGAATAAGACCGTACGGAAAACGATCAGGAGGGCGATGCAGTTGGGGGAATACCGATATGTCACGCTGCGAGAGGCGCCGGAGCGGAAGGACGCTGCGGCAGACTGGTTTCACAGCAAATGGCGCGTGCCCCGGGAAGCTTATCTGGAATGCATGGAGGGGTATCTGTCCGGAGAGACGGAGTATGGCTGGTATCTGTGTCTGGACGAGGATCGCATCGTGGGCGGCATGGGCGTTATCGGGAACGACTTCCATGACCGGAAGGATCTCTCCCCCAACGTATGCGCCGTGTATACGGAGGAGGATTGCCGCGGCCAGGGCATTGCCGGCAGGCTGCTGGAGCTGACGGTGGAGGATATGCGCGCCAAAGGAATCACCCCGCTCTATCTGGTGACCGACCATACCGGGTTTTACGAGCGGTACGGCTGGGAGTTCCTCTGCATGGTCCGGGGAGACGGCGAGCCCCAGCCCAGCCGGATGTATATCCATCGCTGAGGAGCGGCGCGGATCCGGAGGATCGGCTGCCGCTGACCGCCCGGCCGGGTCTACGAAGCGTAGGTAGCATTTTCCCGGCGCATAGGGTAGACTTCCATCGTCAGGAGGCGAATGGAATGGATAAATATGTGACCGGATCGGTGATCCGCAGACTGCGGGAAAGAAAGCGGATGACCCAGGAAGAGCTGGCGGAAGGGCTCCATGTGAGCAGCAAGGCGGTGAGCAAATGGGAAACGGGCAGGGGATATCCGGATATCAGCCTGCTGAGCCCTCTGGCGGAAGCCCTGGGGATCTCCGTGATCGAGCTGCTGTCCGGCGAGGACGTGCGAAACCGGAATCGCTCCGCCAACATGCTCAGAGGATCCTTCTACCTGTGCCCGGTGTGCGGGAACGTGATCCACACCACCGGAGAAGCCCTGGTCAGCTGCTGCGGGATCACCCTCCCGCCCCTGGAGGCGGAGGAGCCGGATGGGGAGCACGGCCTGGAGGCGGAGCGGGTGGAGGATGAATACCGGGTCGCCGTGGATCATCCCATGACGAAGGAGCACTATATCACCTTCCTCGCCGCGGTGTCAGATCAGCGGATCCAACTGATGAAGCTGTACCCGGAATGGGGGGCGGAAGCCTGGTTCGGGATCGACGGCGTGAGGGATCTGTATGCCTGCTGCAACCGCCATGGGCTCTTCCGGCTCCGGCTGGGATAAAAGAAGGGTGACCCGGCACGCCGGATCTGAAAGGAGCGGGGGATAAATGATCATTCTCTATAGGCCGGAACCGGAGGACCTGTGGTTCCGGGAGCGATTCATGGCCGATCCGGAAACCATGTCCTATAACCGGGCCTGGGGCGGCACCATCCCCTTTCCCCGGAGCGGCTGGGAAGACTGGTACGACTGCTGGATGATCCGGCATGAGAACAAACGGTTTTACCGGTATCTGCAGGATACGGAAACGGGCGCATTCCTGGGGGAGACCGCATATCATTACGACGAAGAGCAGGATATGTGGCTGGCGGACGTGATCGTGGCTGCGGAGCACCGGGGAAAGGGATACGGAAGGGCCGGCCTTGATCTGCTGTGCGAAGCGGCAAGGGAGAACGGGATCGGCGTCCTTTGGGACAATATCGCCCTGGATAATCCGGCGGTGACCCTGTTCCTCCATGCGGGGTTCACGGAAGAATACCGCACGGAAGAATACATCATGCTGAAAAAAACGCTGTAACCGTATAGGATCAAACCGCCCGGGGAGCCCCGGGCGGTCTGACTGTAGACAAAGTGCAAAAAGCCTCGCAGAGTTCGCGCCCGCAGGCGCGAATGAGATGAGATTCATTTTGGGGCAAAATTCATTT
>JBGUZS010000158.1:0-19434 GCA_045223835.1 Oscillospiraceae bacterium
ACCGTGAGAATCCCGATAGATAACCCGCCGGAGGCGGTAGAAAATAGTACGGCCGAGTGTTCGTTTAAGCTCCACCTTGCTCCACCAGAAAAAGTCCGGCGCTTGCACGCCGGACTTTTTCAACTCTATTCGTTCCTTCGGAACGAGTGATATTCGACCTGCGGTCGAGGGATATTGCTCCGCAGTGATATTCGTCCTTCGGACGAGCGGAGGAACGAATAGAATATCTCTTTGCGGCATGGCCGCAAAATATCACGTTTTCCGCCAGGCAAACATATCACTTCGAGCGGCAGCGAGATATATCACTGAAAAAACACGGGTACGAATCCGTCTGTCAAAAACGATAATCCGTCTAAATCATATATTGATCCTATTGCTATTCCTGATTGCGGAGGCGAGGCCTGTGCTTGGCTTGAGACGAGGAACTGTAGCCCTGTACTCCCATGAGAAAGCCTGGGAAACGGAAGCGGCAAAGACCATTGAGAGACTCAGGGGAATCCTGGGGAATGCTGCGGTGGACATCCAGCATGTGGGGAGTACGGCGATCCCGGCCATCTGCGCCAAGCCCATCGTGGATATCGCCGTGGCGGTTCGGAACTTTGCTGACATCAATGAAAAACAGGCAGAGCTGGAAGCCCAGGGCTTCTACCGCCGCTCCTGGAACGACGAGGGGCAGGAGCTCTTTGCCTGCGGAAGCCATTATGATGGCACAGGAGACCGGCAGACGCATTTCATCCATGTGGTTCTCGCAGACAGTGCAGAGTGGCGCAATTACCTGAATTTCCGGGACTATCTCAACGCATTTCCTTGCGCAGCCAAAGCCTACGAAGCCCTGAAGCTGTCCCTGGCCGCCGCAAACCCCGAAGATGCCGGGCGGGAGAAATACACGTCAGGGAAGCATGCTTTCATTCAGCAGACCTTACGGGAAGCCGCCGAGTGGTCGCTTTCGAGAAAAGAGAACCAGGACCGGCAGAGCCGGAAACAACAGAATGCACGCCAGATAACGGCAGGCTGACTCCTCATTCTGAGTCAGCCTGCTTTTTTCTATTCATTTTTCGCCCTCCCCGGCGCCGCACCGGGGAGGAGGGCGAAGCCTCAAAGCTCGATATCGGCGCCGTCGGTCCGCGCATCCCGGAGGAGCGGACGCACGCCTGCAAGAAACGCCTCCACCTGCTCGGGACACCGCCCGATATACCTCTGCGGGTCCAGCAGGGCCTCCATCTCCCCGGCGCTCAGGCCGAAGCTCTTCTCCGCCCCCAGCCGCTCCAGCAGGTCGCAGGGCTCCCCCTCCTTCATCCGGGCGGTGGCCTCCATGGACGCCCTCCGGATGATCTCGTGGAGGGCCTGCCGGTCCCCACCCCGCTTGACGGCCTCCATCAGCAGGTTTTCCGTGGCGATGAAGGGGAGGTATTCCTTCAGCGCCCTGGCGACCACCTTTTCATTCACCCGCAGCCCCTTGGTCACGTTCTTGGCCAGGCGGAGGATGGCGTCGGCGCAGAGGAAGCCCTCCGGCAGGGAGATGCGGCGGCCGGCGCTGTCGTCCAGGGTCCGCTCCAGCCACTGGACGGAGGCGGTCATGGGGGCGTTCAGGGCGTCCGCCATGAGAAATCGGGCCAGGGAGCAGATGCGCTCGCAGCGCATGGGGTTGCGCTTGTAGGCCATGGCGGAGGAGCCGATCTGGGTGTCCTCAAAGGGCTCCTCCAGCTGCCGGTCATGCTGCAGGAGCCGGATATCGTTTGCCATGCGGCAGAGGCTCTGGGCGACGGCGCTCAGGGCGTTCAGAATGCGGCTGTCCACCTTCCGGGGATAGGTCTGGCCGCACACGTCATAGCAGCTGTCAAAGCCGAAATCCGCCGCCAGGCGGCGGTTCAGCTCGTCCACCTTTTCCCCGTCCCCGTCGAAGAGCTCCAGGAAGCTGGCCTCCGTGCCGGTGGTGCCCCGGCAGCCCAGGAAACGGATATTCTCCAGGGCAAAGTCGATCTCTCCCAGGTCGGAGACCAGGTCCTGCATCCACAGCGCCGCCCGCTTGCCCACGGTGACGGGCTGGGCGGGCTGATAATGGGTGTACCCCAGGGTCGCCGTGGCCTTGTACCTGTCCGCAAAGTCGGCCAGGTTCGCCAGCACCGCCAGCAGCTCTCCCCGGAGATACCGCAGGCCGTCCCGGTACAGGATCAGGTCCGCATTGTCGGTGACATAGCAGCTGGTGGCCCCCAGGTGGATGATCCCCGCAGCGGCGGGGGCCGCCTTGCCGTAGGCATACACATGGGCCATCACATCATGGCGCACTTCCTTTTCCCGGGCCCGGACGCAGGCATAGTCGATATCCGTGATATGCGCCTCCAGCTCCCTCACCTGCTCCGCCGTGATGGGCAGGCCCAGGGCCATTTCCTCCCCGGCCAGGGCGGCCCAAAGCTTCCGCCAGGTCTGATACCGGGTATCCGCGGAGAAGAGGGCCAGCATATAGTCCGAAGCATAGCGGGAGGCCAGGGGGGATTCAAACTTGTCCGTCATGGCTGAATACCTCTTTCATCGAAGAATGATGCTTTCCCGCTCCGCACCCACGGAGACATAGGAGATGGGACAGCCCACGGCCTCCTCGATGCGCCGAACATAGGCCCGGGCCGCCTCCGGCAGATCCTCCCAGCGGCGGACGTCGGAGATATCGCAGCCCCAGCCCGCCCAGTATTCGATCACCGGCTCGGCAAAAGCCAGCTCCGTGGGAAAGGGGAAACGGCTCGTCTCCCTGCCCCCGACGCGGTAGCGGACGCAGACGGGGATCCTCTCCAGATAACTCAGTACATCCAGCTTGGTGAGGGCGAGCTTCGTGGCCCCCTGGGTCTCCACCCCGTAGCGGGTAGCCGTCAGGTCCAGGGCCCCCACCCGGCGGGCCCGGCCCGTCTTGGCCCCGTATTCGGCTCCGGCTTCCCGGAGCCGGTCCGCCTCTTCGCCGGACATTTCGCTGACGAAGGGCCCCTCCCCCACGCAGGTGGAATAGGCCTTCACCACGCCGATGACCTCCGTGAGCTTCAGGGAGGGCAGCCCCGCGCCGATGGGGGCGTAGGCCGCCAGGGTATTGGAGGAGGTGGTATAGGGATAGATGCCGTAGTCCAGATCCCGCAGGGCCCCCAGCTGGGCTTCAAAGAGGATGTTTTTCCCCGCCGCCTGGGCCTCCTTCAGGTATTCCCCCGTATCGCACACGAAGGGCTTGATCGCCTCCCCGTACTCCAGGAGCCAGGCGGTCAGCTCCTCCGCCGTATAGGGTTTCGAGCCGTAGACCCGGGTGAGGGTCAGGTCCTTCCACTCCAGCAGGTCCTCCAGGTGGGCCCGGAGCTCATGGGGATAGAACAGCTCCCCCGCCAGGACGGTCTTCTTCTGATACTTATCCGAATAGAAGGGGGCGATCCCCTGCTTGGTTGAGCCGTATTTCTTGTCCCCCAGGCGCTGCTCCTCCAGGGCGTCCAGATCCCGGTGCCAGGGAAGCAGAAGGGAGGCCCGGTCGCTGATCTTCAGGTTCTCCGGCGTGATCTCCACGCCCTTCCGGCGCACATCCCCGATCTCCGCCCAGAGGTTTTCCGGGTCCAGGGCCACCCCGTTGCCCAGGATGTTTACCACCCCGGACCGCAGGATGCCGGAGGGGAGGAGATGCAGGGCAAATTTCCCCTTCTCGTTCACCACCGTATGCCCGGCGTTGCCGCCGCCCTGGTAGCGCACCACGACGTCATAGTCCTCCGTGAGCAGGTCCACCATCCGGCCCTTCCCCTCGTCGCCCCAGTTGATTCCCACGATCGCGCAGTTTTTCATTCTATTTCCCGCTTTCTCCGTAGTTGGCAAGCACGCGTGCCGACGGATCATCCACGTCGCAGCCGGGCCAGGTCCTGTTGGGCATCCAGAAATCCCTGATCATCCGGGCCTGGCCCGGGTAATGCTTCTCGAAAAGCTCCCGGTAGAGCAGACTCTCCTTGGTGAAGGGCGGGCAGTAGTCGTACTGCCGTCTCTTCTCGGCAAATTCGGCGTCGGTGTAGCGTTTCTCCGCGTATTCTTTCAGGTCGTCCACCATGCTGTGGCCCACCGCGTCGGAAAAGGCCGCCTTCTGCCGCCACAAAATGTCATCCGGGAGCAGTTTATCCTTTTCAAAGGCTCTGCGCAAGAGGTATTTTCCCATGCCGTAGGTGTTCATTTTCAGCTTTGGGTCGATGGACATGACATACCGCACGAAGTCCAGGTCCCCGAAGGGCACCCGGGCCTCCAGAGAATTGACGGAGATGCACCGGTCCGCCCGCAGCACATCGTACATATACAGCTCATCCACCCGCTTCCTGGCCTCCGCCTGGAAGGCCTCCGGGGAGGGGGCGTAATCCGTGTACTTATAGCCGAAGAGCTCGTCGCTGATCTCCCCGGTGAGCAGCACCCGGATATCCGTCTGCTCATGGATGGCCTTGCAGCACAGGTACATGCCCATGCTGGCCCGGATGGTGGTGATATCCCAGGTGCCCAGAAGGGCGACGACCTCCTCCAGACTGTCCAGCACCTGCTCCCGGGTCATGTACACCTCCGTGTGCTCCGCGCCGATGTAGTCCGCCGCCCTGCGGGCATATTTCAGGTCGATGGCGTCCGTATCCATCCCGATGGCGAAGGTGCGCACATGCTTGCCCAGCACTCGGGCGGAGACGGCGCAGACCAGGCTGGAATCCAGCCCGCCGGAGAGCAGGAAGCCCAGGGGCGCGTCCGCATCCAGGCGCTTGTCGATGCCCAGGATCAGCTTTTCCCGGATGCCGGCGCAAATGGCGTCCAGGTCCCCGTCGACGTACCGGTCCACCGAAGTCACATCCGCATAGCGGGTGAAAACGCCGTCCGCATAGTAGTGTCCGGGGGGAAAGGGCAGGATCTCCCGGCAGAGGCCCACCAGGTTCTTCGCCTCGCTGGCAAAGACGATGGCGCCTTCCCGGTCATAGCCGTAGAACAGGGGGCGGATGCCGATGGGGTCCCGGGCGGCGATGAACTGCCGCTTTTTCCCGTCGTAGATCACCATGGCAAATTCCGCGTCCAGCTTGGCAAACATATCCAGGCCGTATTCCCGGTACAGGGGCAGGATGATCTCGCAGTCGGATCCGCTGACGAAGGTATAGCCGTCGTCCTCCAGCTCCTTTTTCAGCGGGCGGAAGAGATACAGCTCCCCGTTGCAGACGCACAGGTCCTCCCCCAGGCGGAAGGGCTGCATCCCCTCCTCATGGAGGCCCATGATCGCAAGCCGATGGAAGCAAAGACAGCCTTCCCCGGCCTTCTCCACCCGGGACATATCCGGTCCCCGGGAAATCGTACGGTCAAAATACCGGCGCAGCTCCTTATCGGAAAGGGTCTGGCGGGTAAAGCCCATGATGGAACACATCTCGTTCACGTTCCCTTCAAGTGGAATGGATCTTCTGTTCGAAGCGGTTCTTCTCCCCCTGCAGGGGGACGGCGGTGGGGTATTTTCCGCCGAAGCAGGCGGTGCAGAAACCGGAGGCCTTCCCCGTCAGCGCCTCGGCGTGCTCCAGGCTGAGATACCCCAGGGAATCCACGCCGATGATCCGGCCGATCTCCTCCACGCTGTGGTGATTGGCGATCAGGTTCTCCGGACTGTCGATATCCGTGCCGTACCAGCAGGGCGCCACGAAGGGCGGCGCGCTGACCCGCATATGGATCTCCCTTGCCCCCGCTTCCCGGAGCTGGCGGATGGTCTTGCGGCAGGTGGTGCCCCGGACGATGGAATCATCCACCAGCACCACCCGCTTTCCCTCCACCACGGCGCGGATGGGATTCAGCTTGATGCGCACGCCGGATTCTCTCTCCCCCTGGGAGGGGGCGATGAAGGTCCGGCCCACATATTTGTTTTTCGTGAAGCCGATCTCGTAGGGGATGCCGGAGGCCTTGGCATAGCCGATGGCGGCGTCCAGCCCCGAATCCGGGACCCCCACCACCACGTCCGCCTCCACGGGATGCTCCCCGGCCAGAAAGGCCCCGGCCCGCTGCCGGGCCAGGCATACGCTGGCCCCGTCGATGACGGAGTCCGACCGGGCAAAGTAGATGTACTCGAATACGCAGAGCCGCCGGGGAACCAGGCCGCAGTGCCGCCGATCGGAGCGGATCTCCCCGGCGCTCACCGTCACCACCTCCCCGGGCTCGATATCCCGGATGAAGGCCGCGTCCACCGCCTCCAGGGCGCAGGTCTCGGAGGCGAAAACCACCGTGCCGTCTTCCCGCTTCCCCATGCAGAGTGGGCGGAAGCCATGGGGATCCCGGGCGGCGATGAGCTTGGCGGGAGAGGCGATCACCAGGCACCAGGCCCCCTCCAGCACATCCATGGCGGCGGAGACGGCCTCCTCGATGCTGCCCAGGCGCAGACGCTCCTGCACGATCATGTAGGCGATCACCTCGGAATCCGTGGCGGTGTGGAAGATGCTGCCCCGCAGCTCCAGCTGTTCCCGCAGCTCCGCGGAATTGGTGAGGTTTCCGTTATGGGCCAGGGCCATGGTCCCCTTCCGGTGGTTGATGAGCAGGGGCTGGGCATTGAGACGGGGATCGGAGCCGGTGGTGGCATAGCGCACATGACCCACGGCGATGTTCCCCTCCCCCAGGGCCTCCGCCTGCCCGCGGTCGAAGACCTCCCCCACCAGGCCCGCGTCCCGGTGGGCGCGGAAGACCCCGTCGTCATTCAGGGCGATCCCGGCGCTCTCCTGCCCCCGATGCTGCAGGGCATACAGACCATAGTAGACCAGCTGCCCCAGGGGGCGGCGCTGCGGGGACCAGAGGCCGAAGACCCCGCATTCCTCCCGGGGCTTATCCCCGGTCATCGGCGTCCGCCGCCTCCAGCCGGGCCATGATCTCCCCATAGGCCTCCTCCACGCCCCCCAGGTCCTGGCGGAAGCGGTCCTTATCCAGCTTTTTCCCCGTCTGCGCGTCCCACAGGCGGCAGGTATCCGGGCTGATCTCGTCCGCCAGGATGATCGTTCCATCCGGCAGCCGCCCGAATTCCAGCTTGAAATCCACCAGGGTCACCCCGCAGCCCCTCCAGAAGGCCTTCAGCACGGCGTTGATCTTCAGGGCGTACGCCCGAATGGCCGCCATCTCCTCCCGGGAGGCCAGCTTCATGGCCAGGATATGGGGCAGGCAGACGAGGGGGTCGTTCAGCTCGTCGTTTTTATAGGAAAACTCTACGGTGGGCTCGTCGAAGGCGACCCCCTCCGGGAAGCCGTAGCGCCTGCAGAAGGAACCGGCGGAGAGATTCCGGACGATGACCTCCAGGGGGACGATCCGCACCCGCTTCACCAGGGTTTCCCGATCGGAAAGCTCTTCCACAAAATGTGTGGGGACCCCAGCGGACGTAAGACGGCGCATCAGCGCGTTGCTCATGCGGTTGTTGATGACGCCCTTTCCGGCGATGGTGCCCTTCTTTTTCCCATTGAAGGCGGTGGCATCGTCCTTGTATTGAACGATGAGCAATTCGGGGTCATCGGTGGCAAAGACTTTTTTCGCCTTTCCTTCATAGAGCTGCTGTCGTTTTTCCATGGGGTTACCTCCTGTTGTTTCTCACGGATTTTCAAAGGTGCTGATCGACCGGAGCTTGTGCAGGCTCCGCCGATGAAAGCGTTCTATGATCTCCTTTTCTGCTTCCCCCGCCCTGCCGTGGAGCAGGTAATCGTCGATGGCTGCGTAGGTCACGCCCATTTCGGCCTCGTCGGTCTGCTCGTCGAACAGCCCGGCCGAGGGCGCTTTTTCTAGCAGAAATTTCGGCGCCTTGAGCCAGCGGAGGAATCCGTAGATCTCCGTCACCGTCAGGTCGGCGATGGGGTTGAAGTCGTGGGCGCCGTCGCCCCATTTGGTGAAGTAACCCATATAGGCCTCACTGCGGTTGCCGGTGCCGGCTACGAGCCGGTTCTCCGCCGCGGCGAAGGCGTAGAGCGTCGCCATGCGCAGGCGCGGGGCGATGTTTTTCCAAACGCTCTCATTGAGCTCGCACTTGCCCTTGAGGGCCTCCAGCTCCGCGTCGCGGACCGCCGAGAGGTCGACGGTCCTTGTCTCGATGCCGTACTGCCGGGCCACCGCCATGGCATCGGCGGTGTCGGCGGTATAGTTCCGGCTCGCGCCGCAGGGCATGATGATCCCCACCGTGTCCCCGCAGGCGGCCTTGCACAGGATGCCCACCAGCGCGCTGTCCTTGCCGCCGGAGTTCCCGTAGACGATCCCGGTTGCCCCGCTGCCGTCCACCACAGAACGGATATACTCCTTCCGGGCGCGGTACTCATAGGCGTAATCCAGCATAGCACTCATTCCACGTCCTGCAGGGCGTCGTAACCTTCTTCGCCCGTGCGGACTTTTACAACGTTTTCCACGTCGTAAACAAAGATCTTGCCGTCCCCGATGTGGCCCGTATAAAGCACCTTTTTCGCCGTCTCGATCACGTCCCGCACGGGGATCGCGGAGACCACGATGTCCACCTGCACCTTCGGGCGCAGGTCGGTTTCCACGGCAACGCCGCGGTAGAACTCCGTGTGGCCCTTCTGCATGCCGTAGCCCATGACGTGGGAGACGGTCATGCCCGTGATGCCCAGCTTGCTCATGGCGTCCTTGAGGGCGTAGAGCTTTTCCTCCTTGAAAACGATCTCCACCTTGGTGAACTTGTGTCCGCCGAAGCCGGGCTCCCGCTTCACGGGGATGGCCTCCGCCGGAGGCGTCGTGCCGGTGACCGCCACGATCTGCTCCCCGGTGCCGAACTCGGCGTATTTGTCCACGGCGGGCATAAAGTCCGCATAGGCGCTCGGAAGGCCGTGCTCGCTGACGTCCAGACCCGCCAGCTCATCGGCGCTCTCGGCGCGGAGGAACTTCGCCTTTTTCAGGATCGTAAAGAAGATCAGCATCGTGACCGTCGCCCAGGCCGCCACGCTGACGAAACCGAGAAGCTGGATGCCGAGCTGGGAGAAGGAGCCGGTGTAGAAAAGTCCGCTCAGCCCGGCGGGGGCGTCCGGATTGGCCAGCAGGCCGACGGCGACGGTTCCCCAGATGCCGTTGGCGCAATGGACGCCCACGGCGCCCACGGGATCATCGATATGAAGCTTCAGGTCCAGCACCTCCACCACGACCACCACCAGGATGCCGGAGACGATCCCCACGATCCCCGCGCCCAAGGCGTCCAGGGCGTCGCAGCCCGCGGTGATGCCCACCAGACCGGCCAGGGCGGCGTTCAGACACATGGAAACATCGGGCTTTCCGTTTTTGATCCAGGTATAGAGCATAGTCGTGCAGGTGGCGACGGCGGGCGCGACGGTGGTGGTCAGGAAGATGCTCGAGAGCTCCGAGACGCTGGTGGCCGCCGCGCCGTTGAAGCCGTACCAGCCCAGCCAGAGAATGAAGACGCCCAGCGCGCCCAGGGGGATGGAGTGGCCGGGAATGGCGTTGACCTTGGTAACCCTTCCGCTCCTGTCCCGGACATATTTGCCGATCCGGGGACCCAGCACGATGGCCCCGATGAGGGCGGCGATGCCGCCCACCATGTGGATGGCGCAGGAGCCGGCATAGTCGTGGAAGCCCAACGCGCTCAGCCAGCCGCCGCCCCAGATCCAGTGAGCCTCGATGGGATAGATCAGCAGGCTTATCACGCCGGAGTAGACGCAGTAGGCGGAGAATTTCGTCCGCTCCGCCATGGCGCCGGAGACGATGGTGGCGGTGGTGGCGCAGAAGACCAGGTTGAAAACGAAATAGCTGGCGTCGGTGAAGCCCTCCGCCGGGGAGGCGATGAACTCCTTGAAATTCGTAAACAGATCCAGATTCGGCACGCCGATCAGGCCGAAGAGCGCGTCCTCGCCCATCATCAGGCTGTAGCCCAGGATCGAGAACACCACCGTGCCGATGCAGAAGTCCATCAGGTTCTTCATGATGATGTTTCCGGCGTTTTTCGCCCGGGTGAAGCCGGTCTCCACCATCGCGAAGCCCGCCTGCATCCAGAATACCAGCGCGGCGCCGATCAAAAACCAGAATTCAACAGTCATTGCAGTTTCCCTCCTTGACAGGTAAATCTTCTTTTGTTACATTGGAGGGCGGTAGCGGTCGGCTTTGCCCTCCGTTGCTGCTCTGGATCGTCGCGGCTCTTGGCGGGGTGGCGGCGATCCATTTTTGTTGCTTATACTAAGCTGCGACTAAAATACGACAGTCCTTGTCTAGTTTCAATCGCAGCTTATATCAAACGCCGAAGAGCAGGTCTCCGTAGGTCGGGAAGGGCCAGTATTCCGCCGCCGTCAGGGTCTCGGCCTCGTCGCAGACGGCGCGCAGCTCCGCCATGGCGGGAAGCACCGTATCCCGCACGAAATCCGCCTCCTCCGTCACGTCCCCCAGGGCATCCAGGGCGGTGACGGCCTTCTCCACCGCTTCCGCCGCGCCGTCCGCGGCGTCCGTGAGGCAGGAAAGCTTCTTCACCAGCTTCGTCTCATATCCGCAGGCAAGGCCGGGGGCGGCGGCCTGCTTCCTGGCCGCGCCCTCTGCCAGGGCGGCGGCGAAGGCGGCGACGGCGGGCATGATCTCCTTCCTGGCCATATCCGCCATGGTCAGGGCCTCGATGCGCACCGTGCGCACATAGTTTTCCAGCTGGATCTCGTACCGGGAGCGCAGCTCCGTTTCGGAGAAGATCCCGTGGCCGGTGAGCATCTCCACGTTCTTCCGGTCCAGGAGCTTCGGCATCGCGTCGGCGGTGGTGCGGAGATTCAGCAGGCCCCGCCGCTCCGTCGCCTCCCGGATCCAGGCGTCGTCATAGCCGTTTCCGTTGAAAATGATGCGCTTGTGGGCGACGTAGGTCTCCTTGATCAGGGCGTGGAGCCGCTCATCGAAGTCCGCGGCGCTCTCCAGATCATCGGCGAACCGGCGGAGGGATTCCGCCACGGCGGCGTTGATCATGATGTTGGCGCAGGCGATGGAATCGCTGGAGCCCACCATGCGGAATTCAAACTTGTTCCCGGTAAAGGCGAAGGGGCTGGTGCGGTTCCGGTCCGTGGTATCCCGGGTGAAGCGGGGCAGGATATCCACCCCCAGCTTCAGCTTTTTCTTCTCGGCTCCGGCATAGGGGCTGTCCGTTTCGATGGCGTCCAGCACCGCGCTGAGCTCGTCCCCCAGGAACATGGAAATCACGGCGGGAGGCGCTTCGTTCGCCCCAAGGCGGTGATCGTTCCCCGCCGTGGCCACCGCCAGGCGCAGCAGATCCTGATAGTCGTCCACGGCCTTCATCACCGCCACCAAGAACAGCAGGAAGCGGGCGTTCTCATAGGGGGTCTCCCCGGGGGACAGGAGGTTTTCCCCCGTATCCGTGGACATGGACCAGTTGTTGTGCTTGCCGCTGCCGTTGACCCCGGCGAAGGGCTTTTCATGGAGCAGGCACACCAGGCCGTGCTTCCGGGCGACCTTCTTCATGATCTCCATGGTGAGCTGGTTGTGATCCGTGGCCACGTTGGTGGTGGCGTAGATGGGGGCCAGCTCATGCTGGGCGGGGGCCACCTCGTTATGCTCGGTCTTGGCCAGGACCCCCAGCTTCCAGAGCTCCTCGTTCAGCTCCTCCATGTAGGCCTGGACCCGGGGCTTGATGGCCCCGAAATAATGGTCCTCCAGCTCCTGTCCCTTGGGGGGCTTGGCGCCGAAGAGGGTGCGGCCCGTATAGATCAGGTCCTTCCGCTTCAGGTACATCTCCCGGTCCACCAGGAAGTATTCCTGCTCCGGGCCGACATTGGTGACCACCCGCTTGACCTCCGTGTTCCCGAAGAGGCGCAGGATCCGCAAGGCCTGGCGGTTGAGGGCGTCCATGCTGCGGAGGAGCGGCGTCTTCTTATCCAGGGCTTCCCCGCCATAGGAGCAGAAGGCGGTGGGGATGCAGAGGGTGTTTTCCTTGATAAAGGCGTAGCTGGAAGGGTCCCAGGCGGTATAGCCTCTGGCCTCGAAGGTGGCCCGCAGCCCCCCGGAGGGGAAGCTGGAGGCGTCCGGCTCGCCCTTGATGAGCTCCTTGCCGGAGAATTCCATGATGACCCGTCCATCCGGGGCGGGGTTGATAAAGCTGTCGTGCTTCTCAGCGGTGATGCCGGTGAGGGGCTGGAACCAATGGGTGAAGTGGGTGGCGCCGTTTTCCACCGCCCAGGCGCACATGGCCTCCGCCACGGCGTTGGCAAGCTCGATATCCAGGGCTGCGCCGTTATCGATGGTCCGGCGCAGGGACTGATATACCTTCTCGGGCAGGCGGGAGCGCATGACTTTATCATCGAAGACCCGACTGGCAAAAAACTCCGGAACAGCGGACATGGGAATCTCTCCTTTTCGTAATATTCGCGGGAAACAAAAAAAGAGACCCCGGCGCTGCGGACGAAAGGTCCGCGAGACGCCGTTGTCTCTCGATGGCCGCATATTAGCACCCGGAAGGCGGCTTGTCAACCGTCAATTTGCAAAAAAATGGCGTTCTGTATCCCGGTGAATTTTTATCCGCCCACGGATTGACAAACCGGCCGCGGGGGAGTATCCTTTGTTTCGAAGAGCAAAGGCGCTCTCCCGGGGAACTGTGTCCCCGGAGCGCCTCTGCTCTTTTTTCGTTTCATTTCTGAAGGAGTTGAGCATTATGCGGGCATTGGAGGGAAGCTTTCGCAACCCGTCCGGCTGCGCCATTTCGGCGGTGATCTCCCGCAGCGGAGAGCGGATGAGCGGCGAAGCGATCATCGGGAGCATGAAGCCCATGCATGAGCGGTCTAACGGCCTGGGGGGCGGATTCGCAGGGTACGGCATCTATCCGGAATACAAGGAGCTTTTCGCCCTGCACCTGTTCTTCACAGGCAAGCCCGCCCGGCATGAGACGGAAACCTATCTCCGGGGAGAGCTGGAGGTGGTGAAGGGAGAGGTCATTCCCACCCGCACCATCCCCGGCATCACGGACGAGCCCCTCATCTGGCGGTACTTCGTCACCCCCCTGCGCAGCGTGCTGGCGGGGATGCAGATGGACGAGAACGAATACATGGCCCGGGTGGTGATGCATATCAATACCCTGATCCCCGGCGCCTACGTCTTTTCCAGCGGGAAAAACATGGGGGTATTCAAGGCCGTGGGCTTCCCGGAGGACGTGGGGGTGTTCTACCGTCTGGAGGAATACGGCGCCTATTCCTGGACCGCTCACGGGCGGTACCCCACCAATACCCCCGGCTGGTGGGGCGGGGCCCATCCCTTCGCCCTGCTGGACTGGACCGTGGTACATAACGGAGAGATCTCCTCCTATGACGCAAACCGCCGTTGCATGGAGATGTACGGCTACAAATGCACCCTCCAGACGGATACGGAGGTCATCACCTATATCGCGGATTATCTCCTCCGCAGGCAGGGACTCACCCTGGAGGAAATGGCCGGGGTCATCGCCGCGCCCTTCTGGAGCACCATCGAGCGCATGCCCCCGGAGAAGGGGGAAGAGCTCCGGTACCTCCGCACCGTGTTCCCCAGCCTGCTGATCACGGGTCCCTTTTCCATCATCCTGGGCTTCCATGGAGGCCTGATGGCGCTGAACGACCGCCTGAAGCTCCGGAGCATGGTGACGGCAGAGAAGGGGGACCGGGTATATATCGCCTCCGAGGAGGCCGCCATCCGGGCCATGGAGCCGGAGGCGGAAAACTTCCGTTCCCCTGCCGGCGGGGAGCCGGTGATCATCCGGGTGAAAGAGGGGTGCTGCTGATATGCCTGGGGTCGATTTCTTCTATCCGGAATTTGAGGTGGTCCGCCGGGACGACCGGTGCATCCGCTGCCGGGTCTGTGAGCGGCAATGCGCAAACGAGGTGCACCTGTACGACCCGGGCCGGGATCTGATGGTCTCCGACGAGGCCAAATGCGTCAACTGCCAGCGCTGCGTCTCCCTCTGCCCCACCCGGGCGCTGAAGATCGTGCGGTCCGACTGCCGCCTGCGGGAGAACGCCAACTGGGACGGGGATACCATCCGGGAGGTGTACAAGCAGGCGGGGTCCGGAGGCGTGCTCCTCTCCTCCATGGGGAACCCCAAGCCTTTGCCGGTGTACTGGGACAAGCTCCTGCTGAACGCCTCCCAGGTGACGAATCCCTCCATCGATCCCCTGCGGGAGCCCATGGAGACAAAGGTATTCCTGGGGAAAAAGCCGGAGCGGATGGCCCGGGACGCGGACGGCAGACTGGTCACCGCCCTGACCCCCCAGTTGGAGCTCAGCATGCCGGTGATGTTCTCCGCCATGAGCTACGGCTCCATCAGCTATAACGCCCATGCCTCCCTGGCCCGGGCGGCTACGGAAATGGGCGTCTGCTACAACACCGGCGAGGGCGGTCTTCACGAGGACTTCTACCGGTACGGTCCCAACACCATCGTACAGGTGGCCTCCGGCCGCTTCGGCGTCCACGAGGATTACCTGGAGGCGGGGGCGGCCATCGAGATCAAGATGGGCCAGGGGGCCAAGCCGGGCATCGGCGGCCATCTCCCGGGGGCAAAGGTGGGGCCGGACGTGAGCCGCACCCGCATGATCCCCGAGGGCTCCGACGCCATCTCCCCCGCTCCCCACCACGATATCTATTCCATCGAGGACCTGCGGCAGCTGGTCTGGTCCCTGAAGGAGGCCACGGGCCACCGGAAGCCGGTGATCGTCAAGGTGGCTGCGGTGCACAACATCGCCGCCATCGCCAGCGGGATCGCCCGAAGCGGGGCGGACATCATCGCCATCGACGGGTTCCGGGGAGGCACGGGAGCAGCCCCGACCCGCATCCGGGACAACGTGGGCATCCCCATTGAGCTGGCCCTGGCCGCCGTGGATCAGCGGCTCCGGGACGAGGGCATCCGAAATACCGTCAGTCTGGTGGCGGGCGGCTCCATCCGCTCCTCCGCCGACGTGGTAAAGGCCGTCGCCCTGGGCGCGGACGCGGTATACATCGCCACCGCCGCCGTGCTGGCCCTGGGCTGCCACCTGTGCCGCACCTGCCATACGGGGAAATGCAACTGGGGCATCGCCACCCAGCAGCCGGAGCTGGTGAAGCGGCTGAATGCGGATATCGGCGCCCAGCGGCTGGTAAATCTGCTCACCGCCTGGAAGCGGGAGATCATGGAGCTCATGGGGGGCATGGGGATCAACTCCATCGAAGCCCTCCGGGGCAACCGGCTCATGCTCCGGGGCGTGGGGCTGAACGAAACGGAGCTAAGGATCCTGGGAATATCCCATGCAGGAGAATAAAGATGAAACGGGTATATGTGAACGAAGAATGGTGCCTGGGCTGCCATCTGTGCGAATATAACTGCGCCTTTGCCAACTCCGGGGAACGGGATATGGCGAAGGCCCTGAGGGGAAAGCCCATCCGGCCCAGGATCCGGGTGGAGGGGGACGACCGGATCACCTACGCGGTATCCTGCCGCCATTGCCAGGACCCCCTGTGCATCCGCAGCTGCATCTCCGGAGCCCTGCACCGGGAGGACGGAGCCGTGTGCATCGACCGGGAAAAATGCGTGGGCTGCCTGACCTGCGTGCTGGTGTGCCCCTATGGGGCGGTGCAGCCGGGTCCGGACGGGGCGGCCATGAAATGCGAGCTCTGCCTGAAGAATCCCGGCGGAGAACCCGCCTGCGCCGCAGGCTGTCCCAACCGGGCCATCGTATACGAGGAGCGAGAGGAGGCGGGGACATGAAGCGGCGATATGTCATCATAGGCGGGAGCATCGCCGGGGTGAGCTGCGTGGAGGGCATCCGCAGCCGGGATCCCGAGGGCGAGATCACCGTCCTGTCCGCAGAACCCGTGGCCAACTACGGGCGGCCCCTCATCTCCTACTACCTGGAGGGAAAAACGGATCTGGAGCGCATGAGCTGGCGGGGGCCGGACTTCTTTGACCGGAACCGGGCGGAGCTCCGCTGCGCCGTGACCGCGGAGAAGCTGGAGCCCCTGGAACACCGGGTGCGCCTCTCCACCGGAGAATACCTGGAATATGACGCCCTTTGCCTCTGCGTCGGCTCCTCCCCCTTCTCTCCCCGCTTCGAGGGGGCGGAGACCGTGGACAAGCGGTTTTCCTTCACCACCCTGGCGGACGCTCTGGCTCTGGAGCAGGCGGTCACCCGGGAGAGTCGGGTGCTCATCGTGGGCGCCGGCTTCATCGGCCTGAAATGCGCCGAGGGGCTTCGGGACCGGGCCGGGCGCATCACGGTCTGCGACCTGGCGGACCGGGCCATGAGCGCAAGCCTGGACGCGGACTGCTCTCCCATCCTGGAGCGGCATCTGGAGAGGAACGGCATACGCCTCATGCTGAGGGATACGGTGGCGCGCTTCGACGGCCATACCGCTTACATGAAAAGCGGAAAGGCCCTGTCCTTCGACGTGCTGGTGACCGCCATCGGGGTGCGGCCGAACACGGCGCTTCTGGCGGAGGCCGGGGGCAGCGTGAACCGGGGGATCCTGACGGGAGAGGGGATGGAGACCTCTCTGCCGGATATCTGGGCCGCCGGGGACTGCACGGAGACCATGGACGTGAGCTCCGGGACCCCCGGGGTGCTGGCGGTGCTGCCCAACGCCTCCCTCCAGGGATACTGCGCCGGGGTGAACATGGCCGGCGGCGGGGAGAAGTTCGACAAGGGGATCCGGCTGAATTCCATCGGCTTCTACGGCCTCCATATCATGAGCGCCGGCACCTGCACGGAGCCGGTATTCACGGAGATCACAGAGACGAGCTGCAAGAAGCTCTTTGCCAGGGACGGGGTACTGACGGGCTTCATCCTGATCGGGGACGTCAACCGGGCGGGGATCTATACCGCCATGATCCGGGAGAGGACGCCCCTGGAAACCATCGACTTTGAAGCGGTGATGCGGGAGCCTTCCCTGCTCCCCTTCGGGCGGGAATACCGGGCAGAGAAGCTGGGAGGTGTGGTATAATGAGGCGGATCGACGCGGCGGGGCTGGATTTTCAGACCCTGAACGAGCTGCTGCGGCAGGATTCGGAGGATACGGAGATCCTGGGCTGCCTGGGCCAGCGCTTCATCGGCGCGGGGATGGGAGCCCGGAAGCTCCTCATCCACGGCATTCCGGGCAACGCCCTGGGGGCGTATCTCAACGGGGCGGAGCTGGAGGTCTTCGGCAACGCCCAGGACGCGGTGGGAGACACCATGAACGCCGGGACCATCCTGGTGCACGGGAGCATCGGGGATACGGCGGGCTATGCCATGCGGGGCGGGAAGATCTACGTCCGGGGCAGCGCGGGATACCGGGCAGGCATCCACATGAAGGAATACCGGGAGCATGTGCCTATGCTCATCATCGGGGGCAAGGCCGGCTCCTTCCTGGGAGAGTACCAGGCGGGAGGCAGCATCGTCGTCCTGGGCCTGGAGGGGGAAGGCCCCATCGTTTCCAACTTCCCCTGCACCGGCATGCACGGGGGGAGGCTCTTCCTGCGCTCCGACTGCCGGGACGTGCGTTTCCCGGAGCAGGTGACCGCCCGGCGGGCCGAGGGGGCGGATATGGCGGTGATCGAGGCCGGCCTTCGGGAATACTGCGCCATTTTCAGCCTGGACTATAATGAGATGACCGCGGTCCCCTTCACGGTGGTCACGCCGGACAGCAAAAATCCTTACCGGCAGATGTATGTGGCGAACTGAGAGGAATAACGGATGGAAAACGAACGGGTCCTGATCCTGGATTTCGGCGGTCAGTACGACCAGCTTATCGCCCGGCGGGTGCGGGAATGCCGGGTCTACTGCGAAGTGATGCCCTGGCAGACGCCTATCCGGGAGATCCGCACCTTCAACCCCGGGGCGATCATCTTCACCGGCGGGCCTCACAGCGTCTACGCCCCCGGCGCGCCGGACGCAGATCCGGAGGTGTTCCGGCTGGGGGTGCCCATCCTGGGGATCTGCTACGGGTGCCAGCTCATGGCCGCCCGCCTGGGGGGCGAGGTGATCCCCGCCCGGGAGGACGCCGCCCGGGAATACGGCAGAACGGAGGCGGAATTCGAGCCGGACTCCCCGCTGTTCCGGGGGCTGCGGGCCAAAAGCGCTGTCTGGATGAGCCATGGGGACTACATGGCCAGGGTGCCGGAGGGCTTCACTGTCCTCGCCCGGAGCGGGGCCTGCCCCAACGCCGCCATCGGGGACGACAGCCGCCGCTTCTACGGGGTGCAGTTCCACCCGGAGGTACGGCATACGGAGCAGGGCCGGGAGATCCTGCAGAACTTCCTCTATACGGTCTGCGGCTTTCAGGGGACCTGGACCATGGAAGGCTACCGGACCCGGGCCGTTGCGGAGCTGCGGGAGAGGATCGGAGCCGGGCGGGTGCTGCTGGCCCTGTCCGGCGGGGTGGATTCCTCCGTCTGCGCGGCGCTGCTGGCCGAGGCGGCCGGGGATCGGCTCACCTGCGTCTTTGTGGACCATGGCCTCCTGCGAAAGGACGAGGGGGACCAGGTGGAGGCGGCCTTCGCCGGAAGAGGGGCCCGCTTCCTGCGGGTGAACGCGGCGGACCGCTTCCTGAAGCGCCTTTCCGGCGTGCGTCAGCCGGAGGAGAAGCGCAGACGCATCGGGGAGGAATTCATCCGGGTATTTGAGGAGGAGAGCCGCAGGCTGGGAAAAGTGGATTACCTGGCCCAGGGCACCATATACCCGGATGTGATCGAATCCGGGGGCGGGAGCGCGGCGGTGATCAAGAGCCACCATAATGTGGGGGGCCTGCCCTCCGTGGTGGATTTCCGGGAGATCCTGGAGCCTCTGCGGCTGCTGTTCAAGGACGAGGTACGCGCTCTGGGGCGGGAGCTGGGTCTGCCGGAAAGCCTGGTCAGCCGCCAGCCCTTCCCCGGCCCCGGCCTCGCCATCCGGATCATCGGCCCGGTGACCCGGGAGAAGCTGGAAGCTCTGCGGGAAGCGGACGCCATTTTCCGCGAGGAGCTGGAAAAGGCCGGGCTTGGGGCCTCCGTCGCCCAATACTTCGCGGTGCTGACGAACCTGCGCAGCGTCGGCGTCATGGGGGACGGGCGGAGCTATGACCGGGCCGTAGCCCTCCGGGCGGTGGAGACGGAGGATTTCATGACCGCGGACTGGGCCAGGCTTCCCTATGCGCTGCTGGACCGGGTGAGCGTCCGCATCGTCAACGAGGTGCCCGGGGTCAACCGGGTGCTCTACGATATCACATCCAAACCGCCGGCAACGGTGGAATACGAATAATTAACGAAGTCTGAAGAATGCTGTATTTATGCGGTTTATAAGGATTTCAAAAAGCGATTTGATAACAAAATGATAACACTTGATAACTGAGCATTATTTATGTTATGGAAAGAACGAAGATATTGTCCCGGCAATACTGGGGACTTTCGTACTGGCGGAGATTATGCTTGCTCGAAGCCGCCACTTTTTTCGTGGTGGTAAGAGCATGCTTCTTGTTGGATAAATGTAATGAATACGAGATCATATTTCTCCTTTCATGATC
>JBGUZS010000159.1:0-31066 GCA_045223835.1 Oscillospiraceae bacterium
GCTGATGCACGCCATGGGCCCCAACGTGGCCGGCGTCATCGGTTCGGCCATCGCCGCGGGGTTCCTGCTGAGCGTGTTCGGCTGAGCCCGGCTGATTCGGGGAAAGCCTCTTCGGGGCTCTCCATGAAAGCGCCCCCCGGAAGCCATCGGCTTCCGGGGGGCGACCCTAATTTCCTGTTTTTCGGAGGAGGGCCTTATTTCTCGTCCGAATGGTAGCGATTGATCAGACCGACGATCTTCTCATGGGGATCCAGAAGAGAGCTGAGGGTGACCTCATGGTTCATGGCGGCCAGGACATAGGCGATGTACTTGCTGCAGTCCACCTCCACGAACCAGGGGCGGGCCCGGAGCTCCGGCATCATATAGGTGAGGTTGGTGCTGAACACCGCGTCCAGCAGCCCATCCTCATAGGCCTTGTCGAAGGCGGACAGGCCGTTGGTAAAGAGGGAATAGGTGGCGCAGCCGAAGAACCTTCCGGCCCCGTGGGACTTCATGTATTTGGCGATATCCAGCATACTGTCCCCGGAGGAGATGATGTCGTCCGCCACGAAGATGGTCTTGCCCTGCACGTCCTCCCCCAGGTACTCGTGAGCCACGATGGGGTTGCGTCCGTTGACGATGCGGGAATAATCCCGCCGCTTGTAGAACATGCCCAGGTTCACGCCCAGGACGGAGGAATAATACATATTGCGGTTCATGGCGCCCTCGTCCGGGCTGACCACCATGAATTTTTCCTTATTGGTGCTGATATCAGGGTAGCGGTGGAACATGGCCTTCAGCACCTGGTAATGGGGCATGAGATTATCGAAGCCCATCAGCGGGATGGCGTTCTCCACCCGGCCGTCATGGGCGTCGAAGGTGACGACGCCGTTCACCCCCATGTTCTCCAGAATCTGCAGGGCGCAGGCGCAGTCCAGACTCTCCCGGGAGGTGCGGCGGTGCTGCCGCGCGCCGTAGAGCTGGGGGGTGATGACGGTGATGCGCTTGGCCTTTCCGCCCACAGCCTGGATAAAGCGCAGCAGATTCATGAAATGGTCGTCCGGGCTCATGTGGTTCACCCTGCCGAACATCTCGTACGTGCAGTTGTAGTTGCCCATATCCGCCAGGATAAAGACGTCCATGCCCCGGACGCTCTCCTTCAGCATGCCCTTGGCGTCCCCCGAGGCAAAGCGGGGGCACTCCACCGGGATGATGAAGCTGTCCCGGGCCTCCGGTCCCATGGCCGCCCAGTTCACCAGCCAGCGGTCGATCTTTGCGCCCAGCTCCTCCGCCCCGGGCAGAACGATGAGGCCGAGCCTATCGAAGTGGTTCCCCGTGTGAAACAGTTGTTCCGCTTCCATATATCCTCCATTCGTATGCAAACATGTT
Organism: Oscillospiraceae bacterium; assembly: GCA_045223835.1. GTDB lineage: Bacteria > Bacillota > Clostridia > Oscillospirales > Oscillospiraceae > UBA1774. The sequence goes on from JBGUZS010000159.1 coordinate 1,369, forward strand.
TCTCTTGTTCCATACATTTCAATTTATTATATCGCAACGGGCGGGTTTGTCAACGATAACCGGAGCACTTTGTCAAAAAAGGCCGGCGGCTCTTCGGGTCGGCGGGGGGAGGAGACCCGAAGTCCATTCTCTCCCTTTGCCGGGACCGGAGAAGGGGGCTGATCGGGCAGCGGAACGGCTCCGGGCCGAAGGAAGTTTACACTTGCGTTACATGGGGCCGGGAGGGCTTGTCAAATCCGGCCGGGTGTTGTAAAGTATTCTAGCAGTAAGGTACCCAGGTATGTCCGCCGGGTCGGAAGTCTGCTCCCGGGCATCCTCCGGGAATTACGGAAAAGGAGATTGCGACATGAGAAATCTGAAGAAGACGCTGTGTCTGGTCCTGGCCCTTGTGTTTGTCCTGGGCCTGTGCACCGTAGGCGCAGCGGACGTCACGTTCACCGATGAGAAAGACATTCAGTACAAGGAAGCCGTTCAGTTCATGGCCGGTCTCGGCATCCTGAATGGGTATGAGGATGGCAGCTTCAAGCCCGGCCAGAATCTGACCCGCGCCGAAGCCGCGAAGATCATCGCCTATCTGGTAGGCGGGCCCAGCGTTGAAAACACCCCCTCCGAGGCGGTTTTCACGGATGTGCCCGTGAACGACTGGGCGAACAAGTACATCTCCTACTGCTACCGGAAGAACATTATCAACGGCGTGGGGAACAACAAGTTCGACCCCAAAGGCAAGGTCACCCGGAACGCGGTGATGAAGATGCTCCTGGCCGCCTGCGGCTACGGTTCTCAGGGCGAGTTCACCGGTAAAGACTGGGAGTACGAAGTGTTCAACAAGGCCAGCGAGACCAAGCTCCTTCAGGGCTTCAAGGCTTCGAATTACGGTGAAGCCGCTACCCGGGAAGAGATGGCGCACCTGGCTTACAACGCCATGATGAACGTGGTGCTGGTGACCTACTCCAAGAACACCGGCAACTACGAGCCCACCTATGTCAACGGCCAGTATAACGTGACCCTGGCGGGAACCACCTGGGGCATCCAGACGGATGTGGGCGTGGTCATCGCCAACAAGGCCAACAGCGCCTCCGCCAAGGGCACCGAGCTCTATGGCAGCAGAGTCCAGAAATACTACGTCACCGAAGAGGACGACAACCCCAATATGCTGGGCCATGAGGTCCGGATCACCTACCGGATCGAGACCGTGAACGGCAGAGAAGAGGCTGTTGCCTACTTCCTGGAGGACAAATGCACCGAGGTCAAGGGAACCGAAGCGGCCCGGATCAGCGAAGCCGACACGGTCTTCAGCTTCAGCAGCGGCCAGCTGGTGAGCTACACTGTGCCCGCCCGGGACGCCAGATACACCCTGCCCGGCACCTTCGTCCTGAACGAGGACGGCAAGGTCCTGGCATACAAGACCGAGGGCTACTTCGTTTCTGCGATTTACATGAACACCCTGACCCTGCAGACTACCGTTGTGGATCCCTCCACCGGCCAGTATGTCCCGGTACAGGCTCCCTTGGGCGCCGTGAACGGCGACCTGGTGACCGTATACCACATGGGCGATATGTACACCGCCAAGCTGTGCACCAGGCAGTCCTTCGTGCCCATTACGGAAATGCATCGGGATACGATGAACAACAATATCTATACCTACAATAACGGAGCCATCGTCCCCTCCAAGGCAGCCGTTTCCTACCTGCCCGCCGGCATCACCAGGCTGGACGGGACCGTTCAGCAGCTTGAGCTGAACAGCACCTATACCCTCTGGTTCGACGATAAGGGCGGCTGCGTCGGCTTCGGCGACAAGGGCGGCAGCGGCAGCGCCGTGGGCGCCGACGGCTATGCTCTTGTGGCCTACCTCTACGAGGGTACCGATGATTTCAACACCAAAGCCTACTTCGCCCAGGTCATCCGGGGCGACGGCAGCAGGGTTGACCGGCTGCCCATCAGCAAAACCACCTACGATACCACCACCCCCGGCACGGTTTATAAGCTGACCAACTATGGCAGCCAGTGGACCCTGACCCCGCCCGGAGCAGAAGTGGCCATCGTGACCTACAACGCCAACGATCCGCTTCTGGATTACAACAGCGCTGCCTATATCTACTATAACGGCGGCGTCGGCAGCAATCTGGTCACCACCGTGAACCGGCAGAAGCCCCAGGCAGGCTCGAGCGTGATCATCGTCTACACTACCGAGCAGTCGAGCTACGGCTACTACTACAGCGTGCAGAAGGTCAGAGCCGTGTGGTTCATGAACGCTGCTTCCTCCGTCATCCCGGTGAGCAACAGCTTCATCTATGTCGCCAGCACGGATCCGAAGGGCAGCAGCGTTGTGGCAGGCAACATTGTTACCAGCTATGACGGCTATCTGAACGGCGCGGCCATGAGCGACTTGATCCTCACCACTCCCCCCACCAGGATCGGCTTCGCCACCTATAGCAAGAACAGCTCCACCGGCGTCTACACCCTCAGCTTCCTGCCCGATGGCAACGGCATCAACACCGGCGTCCGGACCGTGGCGCTGGCGCCCAGCACCGATCCCATGGCCACCCCCGACTGCATGCCCTATAACAACAATACGCAGCTCGCCCTGAAGGATGGCAACGGCAATTGGCAGCTCATGAGTCTCAGCGGCGTGACCGTGAAGGCAATCGGCGCTGCGGAGGCAACGATGGCGCTCTACCCGCATCTTACAATGAACACTATGGTGGACGTGTTCAATAACGTAGCCAGCGGGCTCAAGGTCACCATCACCTTTGTGGAGAACGTCAACAGCCTTAACCACAGCATCGGCGGCGGCACAATCTACGTGACCTCCATCAGCAACTGAGCCTGAAACCGACTGCGGGCAAAATTGAATCCATTCGGGCGGACGCAGCTGCGTCCGCCCGATTCGGCAAAAAGCAGGTTTTTATGAGGATAAACCCCCGGGAAACCGCAATTTTGCCAGATATCCGCCGCTTAAGTTACACTTGCGTTACATCCGCGCCGGAAGCCTTGAAAAATCCCCGGCGGCGGTGTACATTGGTCACGCTTAAAAGGGAAAGGGGCCCCCGGGCCCACCCCGGCCCGTTTGCCTCATTCATGTTGGGGGCACTCGGAAATCTGAAAGAAGGAGTGAAGCAACATGAGAAACCTCAAGAAGACCCTGTGCCTGGTTCTGGCGCTGGTTTTCGTGCTGGGTCTCTGCACCGTCGGCGCGGCGGATGAGAAGGTCGCTTTCAGCGACGCCGAGAAGATCCAGTATGTCACCCAGGTCAATGCCATGACGGGTCTTGGCATCCTCATCGGTTATCCGGACGGCAGCTTCAAGCCCGCCCAGGATGTGACCCGTGCGGAAGCCGCGAAGATCATTTCCTACGTCATGGTAGGCACTGATGAAGTTGAAAAGTGGCCCGCCAAGCAGGTGTTCAGCGATGTCCCTGCCGATCACTGGGCGGCCAAGTACATCACTTTCTGTGAGTACAACAACGTCATCAATGGCTACGGCAACGGCAAGTTCGGCCCCAACGACCCTGTGACCAAGGCTCAGCTGGCCAAGATGCTCCTGGCTGCCTGCGGCTACGGCCAGAAGGACGAGTTCATCGGCGATGGCTGGGATCAGAATGTCGCCGCTCTCGCCTTTGAGTGCAAGGTCCTGAAGGACATCAAGGGCACTGCCGACTGGAACTCCCCCGCTTCCCGTGAAGAGACCGCTCTGATGTGCTACAACACCATGATGCGGACCTTCCGCGTCGTCCTCTCCGACGACACCACCAGCTATGAGCCCGCCTGGATCAACGGCGAGTTCAACGTCACCTTCGCCCGGAGCCCCTGGGGCCTGCAGAGCTTTACCGGCATCGTGTATGCCAGCAAGGCCAACATGAAGAACGCCAAGGGCACCACCATCAGAAGCGGCAATGTCAGCCTGGTCGTCGAGACCGAGTATGATGCGGATCCCTCCATCCTCGGCCACGAAGTCACCGTGTATTATCGCGAAGAGGGCGTCTCCCCCAACCAGAAGAACGTGGCCTACTTCCTGGACGATGAGTGCCGCGAGGTTTCCGGCACCGAAGCCAACTACAAGGAGCTGGCCGCCTATGCCGTGACTGTGGACAAGGGCTTTGTGTACTCCAAGTTCGACGCCGTGGTCACCAAGGGCCTGCGGTATCAGGACCGTACCTACCTTTACATCCTGAACGAGGATGACGTCATCGTCGGCTGCAAGTACCCCGATGGCTTCGATATCGTCCCCGTGACCGTCAATGCCTTCACCGGCGTGGCCTCCGTCATTCCTGTGGGCGGCGTCGCCCCTGAGACCGTCTCTCTGCCCGAGGGCGTGAAGCACGGCGATCTCGTCTGCCTGTATCAGTGCGGCGAGGTCTACACGGTTCTCCCCACCACCAAGGTCGAGAACGTTGCCATCACCCAGAAGCAGATGATCCTCTTCAACTACGTCCAGTACTACAGCTACAATGACGGCAATGTGACCCCCACTTGGGCTGACAACGTTACCCACATCAATCTGGCCAGCCTGACCTGCATGAATCCTCAGGAGCTGGTGGTCATCTCCGGCACGACCGCGGAAGGCATCCGGAAGTATGAGCCCGTCCTGAAGGTCGGCTACACCTACACCCTGTACTTCGACGCCGAAGGCGGCTGCTTCGCTTACGGCGACGAGCGTCCCACCACCGAGGTGGCTCTGCCCTACGTGATGTATGTCACCGATTTCATCGGCCATGACATCTGGCACACCGAGCAGAACTTCGCGCAGGTCCTCCGGATCGACGGCACCATCGACAAGATCCTTCTCGACGGTCCCACCTCCGGCCTGACCAAGGGCGACATCGTTTACGTCCGGTCTCTCGGCTACAAGTCCCAGCTGATCCCCGCGCCCAGCAGCGAGGCTGCCAACCGGGTGACCATCCCCATGTTTGATCCTCAGTATGACTACAGCAACACCACCTACTGCTACCACAACAACGGCGAGCTGGGCGGCCTGGTCTACTTCGGCTCCATGTATCGTCCCGCCTTCGGCGCCACCGTTTCCATGACCTTCAAGGTTGTGAAGATCGGCACCGTTTGGGTCCGCGTCGTGAGCGGCGTCTGGTTCTATCAGCCTGACACCACCGTCAACACCGACAGCTTCATCTATATCACCAACAACGACGTCAAGCAGCAGCAGCTGATCGACGGCCGCACCCAGAACTTCTACAATGGCTACCTCGACGGCGCGGCTATGGATGACCTGCGGATCGCGGAGATCGACCCGGCCACCGGCATGATCACCTATGATATCGTCGGCTTCAACGACACTCTGGTCGACAAGTATCAGGGCTTCAACTCCTACGCGAAGAACGACAAGGGCATCTATGTCCTGAATCCCATTCCCGCTGGCGACGGCTCTGCCACCGGCGTGCGGAACATCTACCTGGTGGATGCTGACTCCGCTCCGAAGGATATCCCCAGCAATGCCTACTGCTTCTACCTGAACGGCAAGCTGTGGGTCATGGACAACAACGGTGTGCGTCAGGGCATCGACATTGCGAACACCAAGTTCGTCCGCATCGCTGGCTACAGCATGGCTGATCAGCTGGCCGGCTATCCGTTCCCCTATCAGATGCCTCTGGACAGCATCAACGCCATCCAGACTCTGCTCCAGTCCCATATGATGGGCGCGGACGGCTACACCTACACCTTCAAGCTGAACGTCGCTTTCGTTGAGCGTGTCAACATCTTCGGTCACTTCATTGGCGGCAACACCATCTACGTCACCGGGATTGAAGTTGCTACCAAGACTGACATCTACGGCAACGCGGTTGAGTAATTCAACCATCAGCAAAACCTAAAGAAGGGCGGACGCCGAAAGGCGCCCGCCCTTTTTTTGCATTCAAAAGGCCAAAGGCCTTTAGATATCAAAAGCCTGTATGGATAAAATCACGGCGAAGAGATCGGATCCGTTGCGTTCCGGTTCTCTTCGCCGTTTTTTTATCCTTTTCAGTCTGCCAGGCGGCCGGTGGTGACCGTATGCTCCGCCCGGACGCCCATGCCGCGGAGGGCTTCCGCGGCGCCTTCGGCAGAGGCTGCGTCTCCGAAGAGGGCAAAGACGCCGGAGCCGGAGCCGGTCATGGCGGCGCCGAGGGCGCCGGAATCCAGCAGGGCGTTTTTCAGGTTCCGCACCTGATCCTCCTGGGTGCGGGACAGGGCGGCCTCAAACACATTGAACATCCGCCGGGCGACGCCGGGAAGATCCCCTTCCTCCACCGCCTTCACCATGCCGGAGACATCCGGCTTCAGCCGGAGCTTCAGCCGGTCGATCGCCCGGAAGAGCTCCTGGGTGGAGCAGAGAAAGTCCGGTCGGCACAGGACCACATGGACGCCCGCCAGGTCGGGCAGGGGAGTGAGGCATTCCCCCTTTCCCTCTGCCAGGGCGGTGCCGCCCCGGATGCAGAAGGGAACATCGGCCCCCAGCTCCAGGCTGACCGTCTCCAGCTCGCTCCAGCTCAGGGGGAAGCCGCATTCCCGGTTCAGGAGCCGGAGCACCGCCGCGGCATCGCTGCTGCCGCCGCCGAAGCCGCCGCATACGGGGATGCGTTTCTCCAGGGTGATGACGCCTCCCTCGGGCCCCAGACCCGTGAGCCGCCGGAACAGGACCGCGGCCCGGGCGGCCAGGTTTTCTCCGTTATCGGGCAGGTAGGCCAGGCCGGAACGGACCTGCCAGGGACCGTTCCCCGGCTCCAGCTCCACCGTATCCCCGAATTCCAGGCTCTGCATGATCCCCCGCACGCCATGGTACCCATCCGGCAGCTTGCCGGTCACCTCCAGGCAGAGATTGACCTTTGCCCCGGCTGTTTCCCTCATGCCTTCGCTCCGGTCTGGAACAGGAGATCCATCAGCGCGGTGCCGTCCTCCACCCGGGGACCCAGAAGGCCGTTGGCCTCCGTATAGGCCAGACCGCTGGCCTCGCCGCCCCGGCTGTCATACAGCAGGAAGGGGACATAGCCATAGGCATGACCCCGGGTATCCGTCAGGGTCTTGTGGTCGCTGAGCACCAGGATGCGGTAATCCTCCCCCGCCAGCTTCTCCGTCAGGGTGCCCAGCACCTCCCGGTCGATGGCGGCGATGCTCTCCAGCTTCCCGGGGGTATCTCCGTTATGGGTGCATTCATCCGGGGCCTCCACATGGATGCCCACGAAATCATAGCCCTGCTCCAGCAGGGCCCGGACGGCATAATCCGCCTTGCCCCGGTAATTGGTATCCTTTTCCCCGGTGGCCCCGGGGACCTGGATCCGATCCAGCCCCGTAAGGGCCGCGATACCGTGGCAAAGGGGCACGGCGCTGATCACCGCGCCCCGCTTCCCGTACCGGGCGGGGAAGCTGGGCAGCTCCACGGCGGTGCCCTCCGCCCAGAACCAGATGCAGTTGGCCGGGAGCTTGCCCTCCGCCTGCCGCTGCAGGTTGGCGGGAAGCTTCCGCAGGATCTCAAAGGATTTTTCCATGAGTCCCCGCAGAATATCCCCGTTGGCGCTGCCATGGGGCAGGTAGGGACCGCAGACCTCGTTCAAATGGTCATGGGGCGGGCTGAGCACCAGCCCCTTGGGATCCCCCTGGGCCTGGACGCAGATATGCCGGTAGGTGAGGGTGGGGTGGACCTGCAGCCCAGCCGCCTCCGCCAGGGAACGAAAATCCGGATGGGCGAACAGCGCCTCCACCAGGGCCTTGGAGGTTTCCCCATCGATCCCCCCGGAGGAATGGGAAATAATACGCCGCCGGTCAAAGGGCATATCCCCCTCCTCCAGGGAGGCCATATTGCAGCGGAAGGCCAGATCCCCCGGCTGCAGCCGCACCCCCTGGGCGGCGGCCTCCAGCGGCGCCCGGCCGGTGTAGCACACCCGGGGGTCGCAGCCGAAGATGGAGAGAATGGCTGTATCGCTCCCGGCGGGGAATTCCTGGGGACAGTTCCATACGCTGCCCAGGATCCCTCCGGCGCTGAGCCGGTCCATCACCGGCGTTTCTACCGATTCCAGGGGGGTTTTGCCCCCCAGCACAGGGGTGGGATCATCCGCCATCCCGTCCCCGATCACCAGAATATACCGCATTTCCGACTCCTTCCTCTATTTCCTGAGGCCGCGATTCTTCACGGCGGCTTCGAGCATATCCAGCACCATGGTCCGACCCTCCTCCGGGATCTGCCGGAACAGGCGGAGCAGCTCCGCCTCCGGGGCGGTAAGCCCCGCCTCCGGCGGCCGGTCCGACGGGGCGAGCCCCATACGGCGGCGCAGCGCCTCGTATTCCTCCTGCCGGTTCTCCGGCACGCCCCAGAGGTCAAAGAGGCTCATGCGCTCCGAATCCGTGGCGGCATTGTCGAACAGGCCGGCCTTTCCCTCGTCCCAGGTGCTGCTCTGGAGCAGCTCCGTGGCGCTGATGTGGTACAGCACGCAGAGCTGTTTCAGCACCCCCGCCTGCACCCGGCACTTATCCCGTTCATAATTGCTGATGGCCTGGTAGGTGACGCCCAGGGCGTCAGCGGCGTCCTTTTGGGTCAGGCCCGCATTCAGACGGGCCTGCTTCAGTCTTGCGCCCAAGGTGGGTGTTTCCATGATCGGAATCCTCCTTTTCCCGCCGAAGCTCCGGCCTCGGCGGGGGTTCTATTTGGTATTTTAGCCAGACAGCGCACAAAAGTCAATATAATTTGAGGAATTGGTCAAATTTACCCTTGACAACTCAAAATAGATTGAGTATAGTGGACCAGGAAACTCAAACAAGATTGAGACAGGAGGGGAAGCCATTGAGCGGAGAGATCGGAAAAAGGCTGAAGGCCCTGGCGGCGGAGCGGAAGCTGCGGCAGTCGGAGCTGGCCGCCCGGCTGGGGATGGATTACGAGCACGTGAACAGGGTCCTGAACGGACGCAGAGCCGTCTATGCCGAGGAACTGCCCCGGTTCGCGGAGGCCCTCGGGGTGAGCGTGGAGGCCATTCTGGGGCTGGAGGAAAAATGAAGGAGAAGCGCTGGACAAACGGGGCGGCCCTGGAGGAGGCGGTGGCGGGATACTTCCGCTCCATCAGCCGTACCGTAACGGCGGAGGAGCGGGGCGCACCCATCCTGAACGACGGGGGCGAGCCCATCCGTTACCGGGAATATGTGGTGCCCCCTACGGTCTGGGGCCTCTGCGAATACCTGGGCATCTCCCGGGCCACCTGGGAGAGCTATTGCGACCCCCGGCGCCGCCCGGGCTTCCGGAGCGCCGCAGCCCTGGCCCGGGACCTGATGCAGGACTGGAGCCAGCGGGCCCTTCTCAGCCGCAAGGACGTGCGGGGCCTCATCTACATCCTGCAGAACGCCCAGGAACCTGCCGAAGACCGGGAGGGAGGCGGCAGCCTGAGCCTTTCCCGGCGGCGGGCGATCCTGGAGGAAATGGGAAGCCCGGAGGAATGAACCATGAAGCAGCTGGGGCCAGAGGCCCGGGAGACCCTTTTATGGTGGGCGGCTCTGCGCCGGGAGAGCAACGCCGCCTTCCTTCCCCTGTTCCTGGATGAGCACCGGTATCTGGTGCTGATGGGGGGCGGGGGAAGCGGGAAGAGCATCTTTGCCGGGCGGAAGGTGCTGGAGCGCTGCATCCGGGAGCCGGGGCACCGCTGGCTGGTATGCCGGAAGGTGGCCAGGACCCTGCGGGACTCCTGCTTCGCCCAGCTTCGGGGACAGCTGGGGGACCACTATCCCCGGGTGAAGGCCAAGGTGAACAAGAGCGATATGCGCATCGAGCTGCCCAACGGCAGCCTGATCCTCTTCGCCGGGCTGGACGACGCGGAAAAGCTGAAATCCATCTACAACATCACCGGAGTCTGGATCGAAGAGGCCTCGGAGTTGGAGGAGGGGGACTTCAACCAGCTGGACATCCGCCTGCGGGGGGAGACGGCCGAGTACAAGCAGATCATCCTCAGCTTCAACCCCATCAGCGTGACCCACTGGCTGAAGCGCCGGTTTTTCGACCGCCCGGATGAGCGGGCCCGGGTCCACCGAAGCACCTACCGGGACAACCGCTTCCTGGATCCGGAGGCCATCGCCACCCTGGAGGGCTTTCGGGACAGGGACCCCTATTACTACCAGGTATACTGCCTGGGCCAGTGGGGGGTCACGGGGCGGACGGTCTTCAACGCCCGGGCGGTGAGCGAACGGCTGGCGGAGGCGCCGGAGCCCGTCCGGGAGGGCTTCTTTGCCTACCGGGAGGTCCCGGGAACGGCGGAGGATCCCCGGCCCCGGATCGAAAGCTGGACCTGGCAGGAGGAGAAGGGCGGCCCCATCCAGATCTTCCGGGAGCCGGAGGCGGGCAGACCCTACGTCATCGGGGGAGATACCGCCGGGGAGGGCTCCGACTGGTTCACGGCCCAGGTGCTGGACAACGTCACCGGCCGGCAGGCGGCGGTGCTGCGCCACCGGTATGACGAGGATACCTACGCCAAGCAGGTCTACTGCCTGGGGATGAGCTACAACACCGCGCTGGTGGGACTGGAGACCAATTTCTCCACCTATCCCGTGAAGCGGCTGGAGGAGCTGGGCTATCCCCGCCAGTATGTCCGGGAGGCGGAGGACACCTTCAGCGGGCCGGAGCCCCGGTCCTTCGGCTTCCGCACCACGGCGGTGACCCGGCCTGTGATCCTCAGCGGACTGGTGGAGGCCATGCGGGAGGCGCTGGAGGGCGTATCCCACCGGCCCACCCTGGAGGAGATGCTCACCTTTGTGCGGGACGAGCATATGCGGCCCGCCGCAGAGCCGGGGGCGCACGACGACTGCATCATGGCCCTGGCCATCGCCTGGTACATCCGTCCCAGACAGCGGATGACGCCGGAGACCGGGGCGGCGGGAGAAGCCCGCCGGAAATGGACGGCGGATATGTGGGAGGACTACCGGGAGGCAGACGGAGAAGAACGGAAGCGGATGCTGGCGGCATGGGGAACGCCGAAATAAGGAGGAAGGGGAAGCATGGAGAAAAACCTGGAATACTGGAAGGAATGGGTGAGCCGGAATGAGACGGCCTACCGGGAGGAGCTGGACAAAATGGACCGGCGGGAGGCCCTGTACCGGGGAGAGGTGCGGGAGATCACCCCGCTGACGGAGAAGGATCTGCGGAGGGACGGCAGCCGCCGGGAGACCGCCCACCTGCGGAATATCGTGGCGGAGAATATCGAGAGCGAGGTCAGCTCCCTTATCCCTCAGCCCAAGGTCACGGCGAGGCGGAGGGAGGACGAAGGCCGGGCGAAGCTTTTGGAGGATATGCTGCGCAATGAGCTGGACCGGCTGCCCATGGAGGAGCTGAACGACCTGCTGGAGCGCATGGTCCCCATCCAGGGCGGGGCCTTCTGGCTGGTGGAATGGGATAACGCCTGCCGGACCCACAGCACCGTTGGGGACGTTGCGGTATCCGTCCTCCATCCCCGGCAGGTGATCCCCCAGGACGGGGTATTCAGCCGGGTGGAGGACATGGACGCCATCGCCCTGAAGCTCCCCCAGACCCGGGAGAGCATCCGGCGGATATACGGAAAAGACGTGTCCCAGGAGGGAGAAACGGACCCGGAGATACGGGGAACGGAGGACGGAGCCGCAGCCGCGGAGGACCTGGTGACCCAATACGTGGTGTACTACCGCAGCGAAGGGGGCGGCATCGGGAAAATCTCCTGGGTAGGGGACACGGTGCTGGAGGATCTGGAGGACTATGCGTCCCGATGGCTTCGCCTCTGCGCAGACTGCGGCCGGACGGAGACGGATCCGGCGGCGCGGGCCTGCCCCGCCTGCGGCGGAAAGCTGACCGGCCGGCGGATGGAACAGGAGGAGGTGGACCACCCCATCGACACCGCCGCCGGGACCAGGATCCCCGGGGAGGCGGAGACCCCCGTCCGGCTCCCCTATTACCGGCCCGACGGATTTCCCGTGTTCCTGCAGCGGAATGTGAGCCTGTTCGGCCGCCTCCTGGGGGAGAGCGACGTGGACAAGATCGAGGACCAGCAGAACACCGTCTCCCGCCTGGAGACAAAGATCATCGACCGGCTCATCAAGGCGGGCACCCGCATCACGCTGCCGGACCGGGCGGATCTGCGCACGGACCCGGAGGACGCGGAGCGGTGGTACATCGGAAGCCCGGCAGACAAGGCCATGATCGGACTCTATGACTTCTCCGGGGATCTCCAGTATGAGATGGCCTACCTGAGCCAGGTCTATGAGGAGGCCCGGCAGATCCTGGGGATCACCGATTCCTTCCAGGGCCGGCGGGACACCACCGCCCAAAGCGGCGTGGCGAAGCAGTTCGCCGCGGCCCAGGCCGCCGGACGGCTGGAGAGCCGACGGGTGCTGAAGGAGGCGGCCTATGCGGAGCTGTTCAGGCGCATCGTTCAGCTGAAGGTCGCCTATGCGGACGAGCCCCGGCCCATCGTGGCGGAGGACGACCGAGGGGACGCCAAATACGAGGAGTTCGACCGCTACGATTTCTACGAGCAGGACGCGGCGGGGGACTGGCACTGCATCCTGGACGACGACCGCTTCCTGTTTTCCTGCGATACCTCGGCCCCCCTGGCGGGGGACCGGCAGCGGATGTGGCAGGAGGCGGGGGAAATGTTCCGGGCGGGAGCCTTCGGCCCTCCCGGGGACCTGCGCACCCTTCTCCTGTACTGGACCAAGCTGGAGCTCCTCCACTATCCCGGGGCGGGAGACACGCGGGAATACCTGGAGTCCCTCCGGCAGGAGCAGGAGCTGGAACGGATCCTGGGGGAGATGGAGGTCCGGGCCAGGGAGGACGCCCGGCAGGACGCCCTTTCCGGCGTCAGAAAACCGAGATTCGCATGGCCGGCGAAAAAGGCCGGTTCGCAGGGGAACAGCGAAAAAATCCCGAATACCATCTCCTGACCGGGGCGCAGACCGGCAAAGCGTTTGCGGATCGGGAGGGAGAAGCCGGGGAAGCGGCGCGCACCCGTCCAGGGGAGCCGCGAAGCCTCACCCGAGCTGAGGCGAAAGGAGGAGAGCGCATGGCGGAGAAGGGTTATGCGGGCAGGATCGCCCAGACCGGAAGCCAGACGGTCAAGGCCCCCGGCCAGGCCGCCCCGAAGAAAAGCGGCGGCAAGGTGAAGAAGGGCGAGGATCTGCGTACCGGCAAGGACCGGTAAAAACCAGCCGGGGAGAAGCCCGGAAACAAAATTGTTCGCTGGGCCGGCGAAAAAGGCCAGGAGGAAAAAATGGATCAGGAATACAAGGAAATCTTCGGCCAGGAGGCCGCAGAGGAGCAGACGGCGGAGGAACAGACGGCGGCTGAGCCCTCCGCCCCGGAGGAGGCCCCGGAAACGGAACCCGGGACCAAGCCGGCGATGAGCCCGGAGGAACGGGCCAGACAGGCCGCCGGAAGACGGCTCCGGGAGCGGGAGGCCGCCGCCCGCAGCGCCGCCAGGGCGGAGATCGCGGATACCCTGCGGCGGCGGGGCGTTCTGGATCCCCGGACCGGCAGGCCCGTGAGCTCCCTGGAGGAGCTGGAACGGGAGGAGCCCCCCGCACCGGGCCGAACGCCCACCCAGGATCTCCGGGTTGCGGAGGAGCTGGAGGAGATCCGGCGCATGGACCCGGAGATGGCGGACCTGGGATGCATCCTCCGCAGCGAAAGCGGAGAGCGTTTCCGCCGGTATGTGCGCCGGGGGCTGAGCTTCGTGGAGGCCTATACCCTGGCCGCCCGGGAAAGACTGAACGGCCTCCGGGAGGACCGGGCCAGGGAGGCGGCCCGGGTCAAGGCCGCCAGCAAGGACCACCTGAGCGCCACCTCCAGCACGGGGCTGGGCGCCCTGCCCGTCCCCGCGGATGAGATGGCCCTGTTCCGGGAGCTGATGCCCGAGGCGGCGGAGGCGGAGATCCGGCGGTATTACAACACGGACCGGAAGCGGTTCGGACGAAAGGAAAAAGGAGTGACGATTTCATGAGAGGTTTTATCCCTTACAGCAGCGAGGACGGACGGGTGCAGCCCTGGCAGTATCTCCCGGCGACGGCCATCAAGCCCGCCATCGGCATGGCTCTGGTGCTGTCTTCCGGAAAGCTGGCCATTGCCACCGGCACCACGAAGCCGACCTATATCAGCATGTTTGAGGCGCAGAACACCCTGACCTCCGGGGACATCATCCCGGTGATCCCGGTGGAGCGGGACCAGATTTTTGAAACCACCTGCAGCGCCAGCCTTTCCGGCGCCGCCGTGGGCGCCAAGGTGACCCTTCACGCCTCCAACGGGTGCCAGGTCACCGGCACCACCACCAGCGGCGTGGCGGAGATCGTGGCCAAGGACGGGGACGCCTCGGGCTCCCGGGTCCTGGTGAAATTTTCTTGAGCGAGGAGGAAGAGCAGAATGGCAAATATCACGTTTTCCGAAGCCGGCGGGGTCAACGACAGCATCTTCGGCAAGTCCCAGGCCCCCATCCGCATGTTCATTGAGAAACGGGGCGAGCAGTTTGAGCAGCAGAGCGTGGTGAAGGAGCTGTTTTCCCGGGAGAAAAGCAGACACTTTGGAGAAAAGTTTACCAGTCTCACCGCCATGGACGGCTTCCGGGTCACCGGCGAAAACGGGGCTTACCCCACGGACGGCCAGGAGGAGGGCTTCAGCAAGATCATGGAGGCGGTGGAGTGGAAGGACAGCTTCTCCATCTCCCGGAAGATCATCGAGGACAGCAAGCTGATGGACCTGCGGCAGAAGCCCGCGGCCTTCGTCACCGCCTACTACCGCACCCGGGAGAAGTTCGGCGCGGCCCTGCTGGGCGGCGCGATCCAGGGCAGCGCCTCCGCCGTCTTCGCCGGGGGCACCTTCGACCTGAAGACCAGCGACGGCAAGACCCTTTTCGCCGCCGACCATCCCGCCAAGATCAGCGGCGCGGCCCAGTGCAATCTCTGGGCGGACGAGTTCAGCGAGGACGCCCTGGGGAAGCTGGAGGTGAAGATGCAGAACACCCGGGGGGACAACGACGAGATCCTGGACGTGGCTCCGGACACCATCGTCATCCCCAATATCCACAGCCTGAAGAAGGCCGTGTTCGCCGCCATCGGCGCGGACAAATCCCCGGAGACCGCCAACAACGGCTTCAACTATCAGTACGGCCGGTGGAACGTGATCGTCTGGTCCTATCTGAACCAGTACATCGCCTCCGGCACCACGCCCTGGCTCCTGCTGGACAGCCGGTACAACAAGGAGTACGGCGGCCTGGTGTGGCTGGACCGGGTGGAGCTGGAGGTCTCCTCCAAGATCGACGACAACACCGACGCCAACGTCTGGCGGGGCCGGGCCAGGTTCACCGCAGGCTTCCATGACTGGCGGGCCATCGCCTGTGCCGGCGTCAGCGGGGCGACGGAGCTCAGCTGAGGAGGCGACACAAATGGAGTACACCGTATTCACCAACCTTCGGGTCACCGGTGATCTGAAGGCGGACGGGACCGCGGCGATCCCGGCTGCCACCAAGACCAGGGCCGGAGCCGTAAAAATGGCGGCGAAGGTCTCCGAGGCGGCGGGGAACGCGCCCACCGCGGCGGAGTTCAAGGCGCTGCTGGACGCCCTGAAGACGGCGGGCATCATGTCCGCCACCTGAAATCGCAGGGGGGGGCGGGAGGATTCCCGCCCCCTCAAGGGAGAAAGGAGAGAAGAAATGAGCCTGGAGCGCGTAATGGAGACGGCTCGGGGAGAGCTGGGACAGGGAGAGGTCCCCGCCGGGAGCAATCAGACGAAATACGGCCGCGCCTTCGGCTGGGACGGAGTTCCCTGGTGCGTCATCTTCCTGTGGTGGTGCTTCCGGGAAGCGGGAGAAAAGGAGGCCTTCTATGGGGGCGGCAAAACCTCCTCCTGCTCCGCCCTGTACCGCTGGTACAAGGACCGGGGACAGACGGCAGACCCGAAGGAGGTCCGGCCGGGAGACATCCTGCTGCTGAACTTCTCCGGGACCGGGGAGACCCAGCACTGCGGACTGGTGACCCAGGTGCTCAACGGAGCTGAGGGCTGGTACCGGACGATCGAGGGGAACACCTCGGCGGGCCCGGAGGGCAGCCAGACCGAAGGGGGCTGCGTCGCACAGAAGGCGCGGCACAGAGGAAATATCGTCGGCGTATGCCGTCCGGCATACAGGGAGGACAAGCAGGAGGACTACAGCGGCCACTGGGCGGAGAAGAGCATCCGCTGGGCCTTGGAAAAAGGTCTGATGCGGGGCTATGGGAAGGGAAGCTGGAAACCGGATCAGCCCCTGACCCGGGCGGAGCTGGCGGTGGTCCTGCAGAGACTGGAGGGAGAAGAATGAACGGATTTCTGCGGGCGGCGCTCATCCGCGCCCTGCGCACGGTGGCACAGGCGGCTGCGGCGGCGGTGGGAACCTCGGCGCTGCTGTCGGAGGTGGACTGGCTCGCCGTGGGATCCGCCGCCGTGCTGGCGGGGATCCTGAGCCTGCTCACCAGCATCGCCACGGGACTGCCGGAGGCGGAGCGCCATGAATGAACAGACTGCCCGGGCAGAGGTGGAGGAGCTCCGCCGCCGGGTGGAAGCGGTGGAGGAGCGCCTGCATAACGGAGACGTGACTCTGGCTCTGCTGAAGCAGCGGCTGGACCAGATCGACGCCAAGCTGAACGAGATGTCCGTTACCCTCCAGGATCTGCGGCTGCGCCCCGCCCGAAAATGGGACAGCGTCAGCCAGCAGGTTCTCATCTGGATCGTGACGGCGCTGCTGGCCTTCATCGCGGTGAAGACCGGGCTGAGATAAGGAGGCAGGAATGACCGTACAGGAATGCATCGAATATATGGACGCCATCGAGCCGAACGCCTATACGGCGGCGCAGAAGGCGGGATGGCTGAGCGAATGCGAGGGGAAGGTGTATACCCAGCTCTTTCTGGTCCAGCCCAATGAATTTACACCCATCCACCGGGCTGACGACCGGATGCTGGCCCTGCCTCCTCCCCATGACCGGCTATATCCCCGGTATCTTCAGGCCATGATCCACTATGCCAACGGGGAATACGACCGGTACGCCAACAGCATGGCGGCCTTCAACGAGGCCTGGGGCGAGGCAAACCGCTGGTTCGGCGGAGACTTCGACGTGACAGACCGTCTGCGGAACAGGCGGGTCGCCCTGGATATCCCGCCGGAGCCGGGGAGCCGGGTGATCATCGCGCTGCCGGCGGGGTGTGCCATCGCGGCGGGGCGGATCGACATTCTGCGGGCCTTCACCGCGGACAGCCCCGCCCTCCAGACCACTGAGGACCTTCCGGCAGGCAGCTATACCGCGCAGCTCCCCAATGGCACATGGGTATACCACGCCTTCGGCGCGGATATCCCGGAGGGGACAAGAATGTGGCTGACCAATTCGGCCTGGACGATGATGACGCTCGGATCGTCCGCCGTGGAGAGCGTGTCCATGATCGGCGGGAAGGAGGGCACGGTACTGAGCTTTTCTCCCGCGGCCCGCCTGTGGCTGGGAGATCCGGAGCACGCAGCGGCAGAGGCGCCCCTCACGGAAAAAAGGCGCATTCCCCTGCCCCTGCTCGCCGGGGGAGACCTGGGGATCACCTTCGGCCCAGGGATATGGGATACGGAAGGCGCCGTGCGATTCACCGGGCGCCTGCTGATCCCGGACGAGCGCTGGACCTATGAGGACCGGTACCGCAGAGGGAGGGACGCAGGATGGCGAGACTGAGCGTGCTGGGGGAGAACCTGCCCCCGCCCCGGGGGAACGGGGAGAATCAGCTTCGGGAGCTGCGGGACTATCTGACCCGGATGAAGGACGAGCTGGAATTCCTGCTCACCCACCTGGGGGAGGACAATCTGGACCAGAGCATGAGGGAGTATATCCGCGGGATCGGCTGGCTCCGGGCCCGGGCGGCTCAGGCGGCGGCAGACAGGGAAAGCATGGCGGCGGCGCTGGCGGGGAAGCAGGACGCCCTGACCTTCGATGATGCACCCACGGCCGGGAGCGGGAATCCGGTGAAAAGCGGGGGCGTCTTCTCCGGGCTGGCGGAAAAGCAGGACGCCCTGACCTTCGACAGCTATCCCACCGAGGGAAGCCTACATCCCGTGCGGAGCGACGGCGTCTTCTCCGGGCTGCAGCGCCGGGCCAACCGCAATATGCTGAGAAACTGGTACTTCCGGGGCGGCGGCACGGGCCGGGGCGTCTTCCCGGTGAACCAGCGGGGACAGACCGGCTATACGGGGACGCTGAACATCGACGGCTGGGCCAACATGAACAGCGCCACCACCGTGACGCTGACAGCGGATGCCCTGCGGGTGAGCGGGGGCGCCTCCAACGGATACATCCGCTGCCTCATCGAAGAGGTGCCCATCGGCAAGCTGACCTACAGCGCCCTGGTGAAGGGCGCCGGGGCGGGGTACATCGGGCTCCAGTCCTGGAACCACGGCTCCACGAGCACCATCGCCGGCGGCACGACGACATTCAGCAATCCCGGTAATGCCTGGACGCTGATCACCGGGACCTTCGACGCCGCCGCTGCGGACAACGCCCGGGCCTTTACCATGCGGGTCAATGCCGGGACCTCCTACGATATCCTGGCCGTCAAGCTGGAGCTGGGGGAGGAGCAGACCCTGGCCCATCGGGAAAACGGCGCCTGGATGCTGAACGAGATCCCCAATTACGAGGAGGAGTTGTTCCGCTGCATGACCAACACGGCCTTCTCCAGCGGCGACGCCTATGCCGGAAAAACCATAGTCTATGGATGAGGAGGACTCACATGAGCCTGAAAGCTGTGATCGAGGCCGCCCGGGGAGAGCCGGGCAGGCCAGGGCTCACCCCCGGAAGCGGCCCCATCGGCCTCGGGAACGCATACGACCTGCGGGGGATCAACCGGAAGAAGGAGGAATGGAAATGAGTCTGCCAAAGCTCCCCATCGGGGACAGATACAGGCGGGAGGTCCGCACGGAATGGGGCGGACTGAACCTGAACGAGAACGCCGGGGACGGGGAACTGACCGAAGCCCTGAACATGAGCAGCCGGGAATTCCCGCTGCTGGCGACGGCGCGCTTCAGCAAGGAGAGGGCGGATCGGGCAATGTGCCTGCCGTATACCTACGGCGGCTGGCTGGGGTATCAGTACAGGGAGGGGAACGACTACCTTCTCTATGATCACGGGCACCCCGGTGCTGCCAACGTCGTCAGGCACGATGCTCCGGGGGAGACGCAGTATGCCATACTCGGGCACCGGATGTGCATCTTTCCCGCGAAGCAGATCTATGATTTCGAATCGGGCGCGATGGCGGACCTGGAGGCGAGCTGGAGCGGGAGCGCGGTCTTCGGCAACGGAACCGATCAGGGCGCTGCCGCGGAGGGCTGCACCATTCAGGCTGCCGGGATCGGCGCGGATTTCCACGCGGGCGACGCCGTGACGATTTCCGGGTGTACCGTGAGGCCGGAAAACAACAAAACCGCGGTCATCCGGGAGGTCGCCGAAAACGAGCTGCGCTTCTATGAAAACACCTTCGAATTGGGCAACAGCACCCGTGTATATACGGCGGCCTCCGCCATGCCCGCCGGGGATTACTGGTTTTTTGCCCTGGGTGCGGCCTACCATTTCACCCTGTCCCTGAAGCCGGCGGGCACCAGAATCACCTATGCGCCGGACTATCCCCGGGCGGGAGACCAGTCCGTGATCATCGAGGCTCCCGGCGCCTCCGCCATCGGCACGCTCGTGACCCTGGGCGTATCCGGGACATATCTGGAGTTTGCCAGTGTGCCGGCGCCCCACACCGAAACCGCCATTACGGTCAGGCGCGCCTTGCCGGACCTGGACTATGTCTGCGTGAACGAGAACCGGGTATGGGGCTGCAGGGGAGACGCCGTTTATTCCAGCAAGCTGGGGGACCCGCTGAACTGGAACGTATTCGACGGCGTCGCTACGGACAGCTGGACGGTGGAGACCGGAACGCCGGGAGAGTTCACCGGCTGCGCCTCCTTCCAGGGGTATCCGGTTTTCTTCAAGGAAAACGCCGTATTCAAGGTCCTTGGGGACACGCCGCAGAACTTTGTGCTGCGGAAGATCAATATCCTCGGCGTCTATGCCGGGGCATTCCGAAGCATCTCGGAGATCCGCGGCAGACTGTACTACCTCAGCCAGGCCGGGGTCATGGAGTGGAACGGCGGGGACCATCCGTCGATCATTTCCGGCGCCATCGGCCTTGAACCCGGCCAGAGCGTATCCAACCGGGCCTGCGCGGGTACGGACTCGGTGCGCTATTACCTGGAGACGGCTCCGTACAAATATGAGCGGGAGATCGCCGCTGGGTCCAGCAGCCGGGGATCTATGTGTACGACACGCGGTACGGGATCTGGCACAGGATCCAAAAGAAGCCCGGAGAAGCGGAAACGATGTTCGTCGGGGACGGAACGCATAACTGGATGATCAAGGACTGGGATGAGCAGGATATTCCCCAGGTCTATCCGCTCCACGCCTTCCCCGCGCTGGAGGATGCGGCGACGGAGTGGGCCGTCACCTTTGCGGACAGCACCCGGGCATACAAAACCGCCCTCGCCGGCAGCGAGGGCAAGAAGGGCGTCCTGCGGCTTCTGATCCGATGCAGGCTGGAAAAGATGATGAAGGTGCAGATCGCCTACGACGGCGGGGAATTCGAGGAAGCCGGGGAATTCGGCGGCGAGGATGGTATGGCCAAGACCAGCCGGGTCGTCCCCCTGATCCTCCGTCGGTGCGATTTCTGGCAGCTCAGACTCACCGGCGTGGGAGACGCGGTCATCTACTCCATCGCCGCGGAGCGGTACGGCGGCGAATGGCAGCAGGCATAAAGGGGGAATCACAATGCCAAACAAAACGCTTGCGGAGATGTTCAAGAACGGCACGGACGCGGAGATCTCCGAATACCTCAACACCGGCAGGGTCCCGGAGAGCTATCAGAACCGGTACAAGCCGCAGAATTACACCATCTGGAACGGGGGCAGGGTAAACGAGGGCTTCAGGATCGACGACGCTAGTGCCGATACCTGGAAGCGGATCGCCTCCCTTTACGGCGCCGGGGATGTGAACGGGGCCATGGACCTGGTGAACGGGCTTTCCGGCAAGGGGACCTTCGGCGGATACTATGACGATAACGGACAGTATTGGGGCTTTGCCCAGGGGTATCTGGGCGGGGCCAATGCCAGCTACCAGCCTGTGCTGGGGGGAAGGCTCATGACCACCGGCCTGGATACCACGGGCACGGACATCTGGCTCACCCCGGACGGCAAGGCCCTGCAAATGGGCCAGGGGGGAACGCTGACGGATCGGGGGGATACCTGGAGCCGGACGCGGCAGGTCGATCCGGCGGAATACCGGCTGCGGCAGCTGGAGGCCCAGGACACCGGGCGGCAGACCGGGCTCCCGGCTCTGCCCGCCGCCGGGCAAAGCGCCCCCGGGGCCGGGCAGCAGAGTCCCTCCCCCCCGGAGGAAACCACCCCCTGGCAGGAGTACCTGGCGCGCTACGACGGCGGGGAGGCTCCCCGGTGGACCGGGGAGAGCTATGATCCGGATGCGGATACCCTGTGGCAGGAGTACCTTGCCCGATACGGGGACGGGGAGGCCCCCCGGTGGACCGGGGGGAGCTATGATCCGGATACGGACGCCCTGTGGCGGGAATACCTGGCGCGGTATGAGGGCGCCGAGGCCCCGGCCTGGGAGGGCACCGACTATGTGCATCGGCGGGATGAAGCGGCGGCACGGGCTGCGGCGCCCTTCTCCTATGATCCGGAGACCGACCCGGTCTATGCCTCCTATCGGAAGGCCTATGCCCGGGAGGGGCAGCGGGCGACGGAGGATACCCTGGGACGGTATGCCGCCATGACGGGAGGCATGCCCAGCACGGCGGCCGTGACCGCGGCCCGGCAGGCAGGGGGCTATTACGCCGCCCAGCTGGCGGACAAGCTCCCGGAGCTGTACCAGCAGGCCTACCAGCGGTACCTGCAGGAGTACCAGCGGCAGATGGGGCTCGCGGGGGCTTATGACGACTATGACCGGGAGGCGTATTCCCGGTACCGGGATCAGCTGGATCAATGGAACCGGGATCGGAGCTTTGCCTATGAGGCAGCCCGGGACAGCCAGGCGGCGGGACGGCAGCGGAACGAGACGGCGTACAGCCGGTACCTGGACGAGCTGGACCGGTATGACCGGGACCGGAGCTTCGCCTACGGGGCAGCCCGGGACAGCCAGGCGGCGGGACGGCAGCGGAACGAGACGGCGTACAGCCGGTATCTGGACGAGCTGGACCAGTGGAACCGGGACCGGAGCCTTGCCTATACCCGGGCGCGGGACGCGGTTTCCGATCAGCGGTATGACGCGGAATGGGCCCAGAAGCTCCGGGAGTACGCGGACGCCCAGAGCTGGAAGGCCGCGGAATGGGAGCAGTACCTCCGGGAGTACGGAGACAAGCTGAGCCGGCAGGAACAGGAATGGGCTTATCAGCAGCTGCGGGACGCCGTGGGGGACGCCCGGTATGCCGACGCCCTGCGTTACGACCGCGCCCAGGACGAGCGCACCTGGCAGCGGCAGAGCGCCCAGGATGAGCAGAGCGCGGCGGAGGCGGCCTATGCCCGGGCGCTGAGCGAGGCGAAGCTGGCCGCCCAGTACGGAGATTACCGGGGCCTGGAGGCCCTGGGGATCAGCCCCAACGAGGAAAACCTCCGGCGGCTTGCCATCGCGGAGGCGGGAAGGCTCACCCCCGTGGGGAGCGGCAGCGCCCGCTCCGGAGGCGGGTCCGGCTCCGGGGGAGGAGAGCGGGAGGAATACTCCGTCTCCACGGTGAACGCGGCGTACAAGGCCTATCTGGAGGGAGACCGGTCCGACCTGACCCTGCGGATCCTCGGCAGCGCCGGGCTGCCTGTATCCGGAAGCGCCCCCGAGGGCGGAGAGCTGCGGGAGGAGTATGCCGCAATGGACAGGGCGCTGGCGGATATGCAGGCCCAGGGACGGCCCT
This sequence comes from Oscillospiraceae bacterium, assembly GCA_045223835.1. Taxonomy (GTDB): domain Bacteria; phylum Bacillota; class Clostridia; order Oscillospirales; family Oscillospiraceae; genus UBA1774. The sequence goes on from JBGUZS010000159.1 coordinate 24,290, forward strand.
GGAATCAGCTTCTGGTGGAGCTGGACGGGGAGCTCCGGGATGAACGGATCACCCGGGAAGAGTACGAGGCCCTGCGGCAGAAGTATGTGAGCCGGGGCCTGGAGGACGGAGTCGGAAACCTGGAGGGCGTCGTCCACCGGGACGGCAGCCCCATGAGCGCGGGCTATTCCGGGGTATGGCGGACGGTGCGGGACCTGGCGGACCGGCAGGAAAAGGAGAAGGCCCTGGCGGCCCTGCGCAGGGCTTACGACGCCGGGACCATCCATGAATACGAGATCGATGTGATGATGGATCAGCTGGGGTGGTGACGGATGAGCATGACGGGAGCAGAGCGGCTCCGCAAGGCCATGGGAGAAGCCCGGGCGGCGGAACGGATAAGCTTCCTGGATGATACCGGCCTGGGGGGAGGGAAAAGCCCTCTCTCCGGGCTTTCCGGGAGCAGACGGCTCCAGGCGGCAATGGAGCGCTTGCCGCAGCCGGAGAGCGCAGGGCCGGATCACCAGGGGGAGATCGGGAAAAACGATGAAGGAGAGAGCAGCCACCGAAGCGGGACCTTCGGAGAACCGGGGGCAAGGCTGCCCGAAGGGTATCGGGATATACCGGAAAGAGCCGACTATTCGGAAAAGAGCGCATACATCCCTACGGGGACGGGAAAAGGCAAGTACAATTATCTGCTGAATCTGTGGACGGATACCGGTTATGCCGATCCCGTCTACGAATACATCAACGGCAACCGGGACGCCGTACTCAAGCAGTTCAGCAATGAAAGCGTGACGGGCAGCACGCTTCTGGGAACGGACAGCCGATTCCTGGACAAGCTGAGCGAAACCGAAAAGAAAGCATACAACTATCTTCATACCGCAGAGGGGAAGGCGGCGGCGGATCGGTTCCTGAAGGATCTGCAGGGGGAGCTGAACGCCCGCCGGCGGAAGACGGAGGAAACATACTGGGCAGAAGAGGCGGAGAAACACCCGGTCAAAATGTCGCTGTTCAGCGCCCTGACCAAGCCCCTGAGCCTTTTCGCCTATGCCCAGCAGGCTGAGAAAACCCTCAGCGGAGAGAAGCTCGACCCCAACGCCGGATACAACCGGGGGAGCAATACCGCAAAGGCGATCCGCGGCGCGGTGAGCCGGGAGATCGAGAACAGCGGGAAATGGGGAAAGGTCGGTTCCTATGGCTATAACCTGGCCATGTCCATGGGCGACTTCCTGTATACCTCCGCCATTACCGGCGGAATGGAACCCCTGGCCCTGACTGTCATGGGGACGGAAGCCGCCGCGGACAGCGTCCTGGCTGCCAAGGAGCGGGGCCTGTCCGACGAGCGCAGCTTCATCATCGGGACGGCAGCGGGCTTGATCGAAGCCCTGACGGAGAAGATGCAATTTGACACCCTGTTCAAGGCGGATATCCGGGGCCTGGGGAAGAAGGGCTTTGGGAAGTACATCCAGCGGAATGCCGGGGCGGAGGCGGCGGAGGAGGGAACGTCGGACCTGCTGAACTGGATCACGGACGATCTCTACGACCTGGTAACGGGGACGAAGGAAAGCGAGTTCAGGCAGCTGGTCGCCGCGTACGAGGAAAACGGCCTGGATCATACCAAGGCCCTGCTTTCCGCCCTGGGGGACCGGGGCAAGGAGCTGGGGCTGGATACCCTGGGGGGCTTTCTCTCCGGCCTGTTCCTGTCCGGGGCGAAGAGCGGGTATAACGCCGTACAATTCAACCGCATGGGGCAGGAGGCGTTGGACACCGGCAGCTATCAGGATTACATCAGCCTCGGTCTGCTGGCGGACCAGGATACGGAGGCCTACCGATACGCGCGGGAGGTCCGGGAAAAGCTGAACGCGGGCCGGGCGGTCACCAACATCGAAATGGGCCAGCTCACTGCCGCCGTATACGCGGACGCCCTGGGCGTGGGGGAGAAACGGAGCGAAAGACCACCGAAAGAACCGGATGATTCCTTCTGGGACGAGGTGTTTGATGAGGAGGAAAATGATGACTTCCGACGGGAATTAGCGGAGGAGTTGGGCCTGGATGAACCTGACGGGCAAGAAGCATTGACAGACGAAGTACCGGGGAATATAGTGGAAAACAATGATGAAACTTCCCCGGTTGCAAGTGAGGTCAGCCGTGCGCTTATCGCAGAGGTGCAGGCCCGTGGGGATAAGATTAGTCCAGATAAAGTATTGGGGATCACAAGGGATTTATCTGGACAGATAGTTTGGTTGGAAAAGGGGCATATAGACGGAAAACCCAGCGGCCTCGCGCATATAATGCATGACCATGAGTTTGATTTTAAAACAAAGGGAATAGCTTCTAATGAGATACCTAGCTTTGTCCTGACCACAGTAGCAAAAGGAAAAATCATTGGTTATCAAGGTAGAGGAACAGGACGAGCGATATATGAAATTATATACAAAGGTGTTAAGCATCAAATTGCAGTATCTGTCGGTTCAAACGGCTATATAGTCGGTGCGAACCCTGCTAGATGGGAGGACAAAAATGATTAAGAAATTACGCCTTTTGTTAGAGTATGGGTGCTATCCCGTATGGCTATATGACGAAGATGGATTTATCGTGAATACGCTGCTCCCCGAAGAGCTGCGCAATGACCGGGAACTGGATGCAAAGTTTGATGATCTGCAAGCCCGTTACGAAGCCCTGTTTATCAACGATGAACATGTGTTTGATTATATCGGGTTTAAAACAGAAGCAGAGAAAGCTGTGTTTCTTGCTGATTTGCAGGAGGCGGTTAGGGAATTAACTGAAAAAGCAAATGGGAAGTATGAGATCGTAGATGATATCGACAGATCCTTCTGACCTGCATTGCTCGAGAGAATGAGATATTCGCTGTAGAACACGGGAGCCGAGGGGATTGCCCCTTGGCTCCCGTTATGCTCATAGAAACGGACAACCACTGCTCATGTCAATGGGGACGGTTCCATGTCAATGGGGACGGTTCTGATCGACACATTGGAGACTATCCCGAAAATTGTGTAAACCTCCGATATGGTGCTCCTATTCTACACCACTTCGGAGGTTTACACAAATCTTGGGATAGTCTCTTTTGAAGTAAACCAGCGTCTTTTTTGGGTTATCCGATACTCTGCAACAGCTCCGCTGTTAAAACGACAATCTGCAACTGCAGCTCATCAATGATAACCTGATCTGATGCTTGTGAAGCAGGAATGGAACTCAAAACCAACCTCGCCGTCGTAACCGCTGCTACCTCTTTGTCTATAATACGGAGTTCCTGAATCTTCTCAATTGCTTTGAGGCGATCTATTTGACCAGTAGTTTGGTATGCTATATATTCCATATTGCGATCTCTCTATATGGATTACATCTTGCCAAAGCTATTTTTTCAACCTCTGCAGATATAGGAAACCTTAATCTTTTTCCAATTGCCATTGCCTTATCTAATTGATTTCTGTCAAGTTTTACAGCCAATGCACAATGTGGGATCCAGTTTTCGGGCAGATAATTATTCTGATCTGCAGGAATGTAATTTGCGAGAAATGCTTCATGTACCAATCTGTTCGCATGATCCAAATTTGAGTCCTTTATCGGTGACGCAAACAGAACATGCGGCTCAAATGCTTTCATACAATCAAATGTCAAAGTGAATCCTTCAAGATGATTTTTAATTTCTTCAATCCTTGACAGCATTTCAACATGGTCATCGCTCAAAAAGGATCCTAATGTAATATGCGGAGGTATGTTGACATCAATCATATAATAATTCGACGCAGCTATCGCCATATCATTAATAATCGCCTTAAACGTATCATTTGCGCCAGCGTCAAAATATAATACAACGGCGTATGTATCCATATAAGCCTCACAGTTTTTGTTATCAGTGCATCTTCCGGCTATTCAGTGTCATTGGGGACGGTTCTGATCGACACACCTACGCGCGCTGGATCACGCCGCGGTTGATTCCCGTCAGACGTTCGAGCTGGCGCACGGAAATCCCCTCCGCCTTCAACGTACGGAGGGCGGCGTTCCGCTCTTCCCGCTCAAACGTCTGGAGCGCTGTCCCGCTGCTTATCTTCAGCCGCTTCCGGATGATCGCGGAGGCCCAGCCGTCGTCATGCCTGCGCGGCTCAAACTCCATATACTCCGCGTCATCCTTTTCGCACAGAAATGCCGCGTAGTCGTCAGCGTCACCGATCAGGTCGTGCAGCAGCGAAGCATCTGCGATGGCTTCCGGATCGTTGTCCCGGCAGCAGCTGCTCCATTCGTAATCAGAAGCCCTGCAGATCCCTGCCTTTTCCGGGTTGTTCAGGATATATCGATATACAGCGAGAAAATACCCGTCGTCCTCGATCACCTCGCTCTGATACCGATCCTGAAACAGATGACCTACCCGCTCGTACTTCCGATTATAATGCCTGGCATAGCATACGCCCAGTTTCTTCATCAGCAGCGGCGTATGTCCCTTCGGATCATGGACCAGCAGGTGAACATGGTTTTCCATCAGGCAGTATGCGCAGACCGTAACCTCGGTTTCCGTGCTGTACCGCCGCAAAAGGGAAAGATAGTATACATGATCCTCCCGGTCCTCAAAAAGAACCTGCCTGCCGATCCCGCGAACGATCAGGTGCAGATATCCCGTCGGGCTCAGTTTTCGCGCCGTTCTTGCCATCGTCATCCCTCCCTATGCTGTTTTAAGGAGACCAGACGGGCAGGAATGTGTCAATTAGAACCGTCCCCATTGACATGTGCAATGACATGTGTGTTTACCGTAAGAGCGTTAAAGTCTGCGCATTGGCATCAAGCTCTCCCGTAATGCCAATCGGTATCGATAGCATAGGTGCGCAGTGGCTGAAATCGGTTTCAGCGATGATTGGGAAATTCACTTCTCCCAGCGATTCCATGATGATCTCATACGATTTCTTCTTTGTGCCTGCATCGTCAAATGCTCTGAATTTCCCGATGATCAATCCGCTGATTAAGTTGAACACCCCGCACAGCTTCAGCCATGTTATGTATCTTTCAACATCTCCTGCCCAGGCCTCGGTGTCTTCCAGAAACAGAATATCACCTTTCTTTATTTCGGGCATGTACGGGGTTCCCCAAATCACCGCTAACGTACTTAGGTTTCCTCCGATCAGTCTGCCTGTAGTTTTTCCGGCTCTTACCGTTATGATTCTATTGGGCATCTGCTTTTCAGATAGTAAATCCTTGTTCCACCAATCTACGATTTCATCGGAATAGTATTCGGGAGCAGAGTATACATACTTATCTTTAAAACCTACAACATCACATAAGCATTGAAATGCAATATCTCTGTATGGGCTTAGCCGGGCAAAACTAGTCACAAAGTTGGTGCCATAGTATACAGGAATACGTGTTTTTTCATAGAGTGCCAGAAGCAGAGCTGTTGTATCTGACATCCCGACTACCAGCTTTGGGTTTTTCGCAAAATAGTCATAGTCAATATATGGGAGGATCCCATTTGTCACACAGCCTCCGAAGCTGGCCATCAGGCAATCTACGTCGGAATCATATAGCAGTTCGTTGACCTCGTCGGCTCTTTCTTTTGCAGTTCCGCTGCGGAAAGCATCGGCCTTTCCCCACTGTCTTCCTCTTTTTATATGATACCCTTTTGACTTGATAAATGATTCGGCACGAGTTACCGCATTTACAGCCTCGGCGGTAATGGGGTACGATGGGCTGAAAATGCCTATGGCAGCTCCTTTTTCCAGTCCTTTATGCATGATTTCGTTGCTCCTTTACTCTGGTATGATTCACTTCACTACGAGTTTTTCCATCTCCTTTTAAAAGTGTCAAACTACAATTACGCATACAAAGACCCCTATCGCCGTACATAGTCGCGGGCATATTGATAAAGCTCATCAGAAATGCGTCGATGTGCCGCTTTCATCTGATCCAGGGCGGCATCTACATCCTGCGCGGAGAGGATACCCTTATCGTAGCCAAGCAGCAGAATTCCAAGAGACCCCCGAACACGAAGCCCCATTGCCCTGGCGATTCGCCTGCCGGCGTCTTCCTCCATGAGCAGGATATCCGCCTTAATGTCGTCAGCATATACGATGGCTTCGCTCTCACCCAGGTCGAGGCCGGATGCACGGCGGAGGATATCCACCGCCTTGCGCTCCCCAACGGCAACTACCTGTACGAAGGAGCTGGAGCGAATCAGCTCCGCCTCCTCCGCATATCTCGCATTGCCGGTGAGTTCGGCGTAGACCGCCTCCGGTATCCGTATTTCTCCGTACAGTTCCCGCAGCAGGTCCAACTTCGCCGCTTACATAAGGGAGATCAGCGGCCCGGAATCGGAGACGATGATCATGAATTTGCCCTCTCAAAGCTGCGGATATCCGCCAGTTCCTCTTCCAACTCCGCCACCGACTGGTGCAGATAGGGCATCCCCAGGGAGGCATAGAAATCTATAAGGTCGAATTTGTGTACGCCCAGGATTTCCGCCGCTCTCCCGTGGGAAATCGTCTGCTTTTGGATGAAGGGATAGAGCATCATGGCATTCCGCTCAAAAGAGTGATCCCGTTCCGAATCATCCAGGAAAGGGGTCATCCCCTCCGGCACCGTCAACTGCACGTTCACCGTTTTCATTGAAGCACCTCCTTCGCTCCTTCTTGCCGTTGCTTCAATCTGTTTTACATTAGCGGTATACCATAGAAGTCAACGCCTAACAAGAATCGTCTCAAATCCCTGGGTGTCATGGGTGTCAACGGGGACGGTTCTGATCGACACACCTACGCGCGCTGGATCACGCCGCGGTTGATTCCCGTCAGACGT
>JBGUZS010000160.1:0-7922 GCA_045223835.1 Oscillospiraceae bacterium
GGATCGGGCACACCCGAACCGACTGCTGATGCACAACGGGGAGATCAACACGATCCGTGGGAATATAGACAGGATGCTGGCCAGGGAAGAGACGCTGCACTCCCCGGTCATCCCCGAAGAGGATATGGACCGCATTCTCCCTGTCATCGACACGGCGGGGTCAGATTCCTCCATGCTGGATAACACGCTTGAATTTCTTATGATGAACGGGATGCCGCTTGCACAGGCGCTGATGATCATGATTCCCGAGCCATGGGCGCACGACCGGAAAATGAGCCAGCAGAAAAAGGACTTCTATCAATACTACGCCACCATGATGGAAGCATGGGACGGGCCTGCCGCCATTGTCTTTTCCGACGGCGACGTAGTGGGCGCGGTGCTGGACCGCAACGGGCTTCGCCCCTGCCGCTGGTATCAGACGGACGATGACTATCTCATCCTCTCCTCTGAAGTCGGTGTGCTGGATATCCCCCAGGAGAAGGTATTAAAAAAGTCGCGCCTGCGTCCCGGGTGCATGCTGCTTGTAAATACTGTCGAGCACCGTATTGTGGAAGATAAAGAACTGAAAGACCTGGTCTCCTCTCACAGCCCGTACGGCGAGTGGCTGGACGCCTGTCTGCTGCATCTGGCGGACCTGCCCATACCGAATCGTTCCGTCGACAAGCACAGTCAGGTTATGCGCGACAAGCTTTACAAAGCCTTCGGATACACCTATGAGGAAGTCAAAGACTTGATCCTTCCCATGGCAAAGCACGCAGCAGAGCCCACGGCTTCCATGGGCACAGACATTCCGCTGGCCGTTTTGTCCGAAGCCCGGCAGCCGCTGTTCAGCTACTTCAAGCAAATGTTTGCCCAGGTCACAAATCCGCCGCTGGACGCCAGGCGGGAGGAAATTGTGACCGACACTTCGGTCTTTCTCGGCGCAAGCGGGAATCTTCTGCTGGAACAGGCGGAAAACTGTGCGGTTTTGCAGATCGAAAACCCCATCCTTACCAGTGTGGACATGCTGAAGATCCGATACCTCGACAACCCGGAGTTCCATGTGGAGACGATCTCTCTGCTCTATTATGTACGCACGCCTCTGGATCGGGCGCTGGACCGGCTCTTTGTCTCCTGCGACAGAGCGTACAAAAATGGCGCCAATATCCTGATCCTTTCCGATCGCGGTGTAGATGAAAACCACGTGGCCATTCCCTCACTGCTGGCTGTATCGGCGGTCCAGCAGCACCTCGTGCGCACCAAGAAGCGCACCGCCGTTTCGATCATTCTGGAGAGTGCGGAGCCGCGTACCGTTCACCATTTCGCCACACTCCTGGGTTACGGTGCGCAGGCGATCAACCCCTATCTCGCACATGAGTGCATCGGGGAGCTCGTTGATCGCGGCATGCTTGATAAAGATGTCGGCGTTGCCGTTGACGATTACAACCACGCCATTCTGAACGGCCTTGTCAAGATCGCTGCCAAAATGGGCATCTCTACCATCCAGTCCTATCAGGCGGCCCAGATCTTTGAATGCGTCGGCATCAGCAGGAGCGTTGTGGAGCGCTATTTCACCAACACCGTCAGCCGCGTGGAGGGCATCGGCCTTGCGGAGATCGACGAGAGTGTGGAGTGGCAGCACGATCAGGCGTTTGAACCGCTGGGTCTGGGCTTTGACGGGACGCTCAATTCCGTCGGCTCCCACAAGCTGCGCTCCGGACCGGGGAAAGAGGATCACATGTACAATCCCCTCACCATCAAGTTCCTGCAAAAGGCAGTCCGTGAGGGAGACTATGCGGTTTTCAAGCAGTACTCCGCGCTGGTGGACGATCAGGCGATACCCCACACCCTGCGCGGACTTCTGGGTATGCGCTTCGATCCCGACGGCGGGATCTCAATTGACGAAGTGGAGAGCGTGGAAAGCATCGTGAAGCGCTTCAAGACCGGGGCCATGAGCTACGGCTCCATCTCCGAAGAGGCCCACACCTGCCTTGCCATCGCCATGAACACCCTCGGCGGCAAATCCAACTCCGGCGAGGGCGGAGAGAAGCCCGAACGTTTGGCTGATCCGCTGCGCTGTTCGGCCATCAAGCAGATCGCTTCCGGGCGCTTTGGCGTCACCAGCGCCTATCTCTCTTCTGCAAAAGAATTGCAGATCAAGATGGCCCAGGGCGCGAAGCCCGGCGAGGGCGGACATCTGCCGGGCAGCAAGGTCTACCCGTGGATCGCCCGCACCAGGCTCTCCACCCCCGGCGTCACGCTCATCAGCCCCCCGCCGCACCATGATATTTATTCTATTGAGGACCTGGCGCAGCTCATCTACGACCTCAAAAATGCAAACCGGGATGCCCGCATCAGTGTCAAGCTGGTGTCCGAGGTCGGCGTCGGCACGATCGCCAGCGGCGTTGCCAAGGCCGGCGCCCAGGTGGTGCTGATCTCCGGCTATGACGGCGGCACCGGCGCGGCTCCCGCCTCATCCATCCACAACGCGGGTCTGCCCTGGGAGCTGGGACTTGCCGAAGCGCATCAGACGCTCATCAAAAACGGGCTGCGCAGGCAGGTGGTGCTGGAAACAGACGGTAAGCTCATGACCGGGAGGGATGTGGCCATTGCCTGTATGCTGGGCGCCGAGGAATTCGGCTTTGCCACCGCGCCGCTGGTGTGTCTCGGCTGCTGCATGATGCGGGTGTGTAATCTGGATACCTGTCCGGCCGGCGTCGCGACCCAGAATCCGGAACTGAGACGCCGCTTTTCCGGAAGGCCCGAGCATGTGATCCACTTCATGCGCTTTGTGGCACAGGAACTGAGGGAGATCATGGCAAAGCTCGGTGTGAGGACAGTCGATGAACTGGTTGGCCGGACGGACCTGCTGGTGGAGCGCGAAAAGCGCATCACGCACCGCGCAGAGACCGTGGACCTCTCCGCCCTGCTTTCCATGCCATGCCCCCACCCCGTTCCGCATTTCGAGCCGGAATCTGTTTACGATTTTCACCTGGAGCGGACCAAGGACCAGGGTGTGCTTCTGAAGGAACTCGGCGAAAAGCTCAGGGCGAAAACGCCCGGCAGTGTAACGGTCTCGGTCTCCAGCACCGACCGCGCCTTCGGAACACTCTTCGGTTCGGAGATCACACGGCGCTATGGGAACAGCCTGGAAGACGACACCTATACCGTCCATTGTCGGGGCGGCGGCGGACAATCCTTCGGTGCCTTTATCCCGAAGGGGCTTACGCTGCGGCTCGAGGGCGATTCCAATGACGGCTTCGGCAAGGGGCTGTCCGGAGGAAAGCTGATCCTGTATCCGCCGAAGAGCTTCCTTCTCCCGGCAGATGAAAATATCATTGTCGGCAACGTGGCGCTATACGGCGCGACCTCCGGCACAGCGTTCATCTCCGGCGTCGCCGGTGAGCGCTTCTGTGTGCGCAACTCAGGCGCCACCGCCGTTGTAGAGGGTGTAGGCGACCACGGCTGTGAGTACATGACGGGCGGCCGAGTGCTCATTCTGGGACTGACCGGCAAAAACTTTGCCGCCGGAATGTCCGGCGGCGTGGTCTACGTATTGGATGAGGCGCACGATCTTTATACCCGCATGAATAAGAGCGGTCTGCATGTCGGCCCGGTCAGGGAGCCGAACGATGTGCAGGAGCTGCGGGATCTCCTGCAGGCGCATCTTGACGCCACCGGGTCAAAGAAGGCCGCCTTGATCCTGGAGGATTTTAAGGCGCATCTGCCCGCCTTCAAGAAGATCATCCCCGTGGACTATGAGCGCATGCGCAGGGCCATCGAAAACTTTGAAAGCCGCGGCGAGACGCAGGAGCAGGCTGAGATCAAGGCGTTTTATGCCGCCGTGAATCACTGAGGAGGTGGACGATATGGGAAAACCGACGGGATTTCTGGAATATGAACGCAGGGTGAATCCTGTGCGTCCGCCTCTTGAGCGGATAAAGGACTGGGAGGAATTCCATCTTCCGGCATCCGAAGAGCAGCGGCGTGAGCAGGGCGCGCGGTGCATGAACTGCGGCGTGCCCTTCTGTCAGGCCGGGGTGCAGTTTGAAGGGAAGCAGCTTGGATGCCCGCTGCACAACCTGATTCCCGAGTGGAACGACAGCATCATGGACGGGAATTTTGCCCACGCATTGTCGCGGTTATTGAAAACAAATAATTTTCCCGAGTTTACAGGCCGCGTCTGTCCCGCTTTCTGTGAGCAGGCATGTACCTGTGGGCTGTACGGTGATTCTGTCACTGTACATGACAACGAACTGAGCATCATAGAATATGCCTTTGCCCACCATCTGATGGAGCCGCGCTTTTCGCCCAACAGTTCCGGCAAGAAGGTGGCGGTGGTAGGCTCCGGCCCGGCGGGACTCGCGGCAGCTGACCAGCTCAACCACCGGGGGCACTGCGTTACGGTGATCGAAAAGCGGCAGCATCCCGGCGGGCTTCTGATGTATGGCATCCCGAACATGAAGCTGCCAAAGTCTGTCGTCCGCCGCCGCATCGAACTCATGACGCGCGAGGGTGTGAGTTTCGTGACCGGAATTGACGCTGCCGAGAGTGCAGTGGCAAGGCGTCTGACGGAAGAATATGACGCGGTGGTGCTCTGCTGCGGGGCGGAGAAGCCGCGCCCGCTCGGCATTGACGCCGAGGGGGTCCGGGGCGTGTGCTTTGCCATGGACTTTCTGCCCGCCGCCGTGGAGCGGCAGCTGCTGTCCCTCTCCCCGGGCGTCCTCTCTGGCGAGGGGAAAAACGTGGTCATCATCGGTACCGGCAATACTGCCAGCGACTGCGCGGCGACAAGCATCCGGCAGGGCTGCAGGAGCCTTGTGCAGCTTGTGCGCAGACCGAAGGCGGATTATCTTGCGGCGGACGGCAGTCTCCCGCATGACTATGCGCAGGAGGAGGCTGCGGCGGTTTTCGGCAGGGATCCGCGCCTGTTCTCGCAGAGCCTTGCAGCATTGGAAACCGATGCGGCCGGAAATCTCACGGCTGTTGTCACAAAAGACGGGACAAAACTTCCCTGTGAGCTGCTCATCGCGGCAACGGGCTTTGTCGGGTGCCGGGAAGAAGTCTGTGCCGCTTTCGGTGTCGCGTACGACCGCACCGTGAAAACCGGGACAGGTGCTTTCCAGACCAGCGTTCCACATATTTTCACAGCCGGCGACATGCACCGCGGCCAGTCTCTTGTGGTTCACGCCATTGCCGAAGGGCGCGCATGTGCCGCCGAGGTCGATCGCTTTCTCATGGGTTACACAAATCTCATCTGATCGGAGGAACCCGCATGGCTGCTTTTGAACCGATCCTGTCCGGCATTCCGGGGCTGGACAGCTGTCTTGATTCCATCCGTCTGGGCGACAACGTAGTTTGGCAGGTCTCCGACCTGGACGCATTTCGGTATTTTGCGAGAGCTTTTGCCGAGCAGGCCGTCCGGGACGGAAGAAATATTCTCTACATCCGTTTTGCCGGGCACGATCCCATCCTGCCTGCCATGCCCGGCGTACGGGAGATACATGTGCCCCTTTCCCATCTCTTTGAATCCTTCACCGTTGACATTCACAATCTCATCGAAAGGGAAGGGCGCGATGCCTTCTATGTCTTTGACTGTCTTTCCGAACTGGAGGAGGCGTGGGCAACGGATCTCATGATGGGAAACTTCTTCCACCTGACCTGTCCCTTCCTGTTTTCTCTGGACACCGTCGCGTATTTCCCGGTACTGCGCGGCAGACATTCCTTCGACGCGATCGACATTATTGCCAACACCACGCAGCTCTTCCTGGATGTCTTTCCCGGCGGTCGGGACAAGCTCTTTTTTCGGGCGGAAAAGGTCTGGGAAAGACCGCTTGCGCATCTGGCCCAGCCCTGCGGCTGCGATCTCAAAGACGGCAGCTTTTATCCCATTTCGGAGAGTGTGGAGCTCAGCCGCTTTTACCGCAGCCTGAACGACGCGAAGGGCCTCAAAAACAGGCAGAGCATGGACAGCTGGGAGCGCTTCTTCCACGCAGCCCGCGTGAAATTCGATGCCGGGCTGGACATCCGGAGCGAGTGTGACCGGATGTGCGACATCATGCTCACGCGCGATGCGCGTATGCGCGGCATGATCGTTCAGCAGTTTCAGCCCGAAGATTATTTTGAGATCCATGACCGCATGATCGGCACCGGCCTCATCGGCGGCAAAGCCTGCGGGATGCTGCTTTCGAGGAAGATCGTACAGAACCGGGACGCGGAGCTTTTTGAGCGCATTGAGCCGCACGACTCCTTTTACATCGGCTCCGACGTGTTCTACTCCTTTATTGTGGACAATGGGCTGTGGGATCTCAAGCTCAGTCAGAAGACGGCGGACGGGTATTTTTCTCAGGCGCAGGCGTTCTCGGAAGCCTTACTCTCCGGCGTATTTGCGCCGCCGCTTCGCACGCATTTCCGCCAGCTTCTGGAGTATTACGGCAACGAGCCCATTATCGTGCGCTCAAGCTCGATCCTCGAGGACGGCTTTGGCAACGCCTTTGCCGGGAAATACGAATCTGTTTTCTGCAGCAATCACGGGACACTGGAGGAGCGCCTGCACGCGTTTGAATCAGCCATTCGCACCGTTTATGCCAGCGCTGTCAGTCTTTCGGCTCTGGATTACCGAAAACGGCGCGGGCTTGAACATCTGGATGAGCAGATGGGCGTCCTTGTCCAACGGGTTTCCGGCTCTCACTACCAGGGCTTTTTCATGCCCTGCGCGGCGGGCGTCGGCTATTCCTCCAGCCCTTACCGCTTCGGACTCGTCCATCCCGAAAAGGGCATGCTCCGCTTGGTATGCGGCCTCGGGACCGCCGCCGTGGATCGCCGCACGGGATCCTATCCGCGTATGGTCGCGCTGGACAGACCTTCTGTCGTATGGCAGACCTCCTCGGCAGATCGCCATCAGTTCTCCCAGCGCCTTGTGGATGTGGTCAGTGATGCGTCTGACGGAGTGGACACGCGGGACGCGGAGAAAATCCGCGCCGCACTCCCTCCCTATCTGACCGCTCTGCTCTATTCCCATGACCGGGAGACGGAAGCGATCCTGCGGGAACAGGGGATCCGCGAAGACATACTGTTCGTTTCCTGTGAAGGACTGGTAAACAACAGGGATCTGATGCGGGACATGAGTGAGATCCTGCGCCTGCTGCAGGAAACTTACGACTATCCGGTCGATATTGAGTATACGATCAACTGCTCCTCAAGGGGCGAATATGTGATCAGTCTGCTGCAGTGCCGCCCCCTGCAGCTGACCCGTACCGGCGACAGAGTTTCCATCCCGGCAGATCTGAAGGATGAAGATATTCTGATCGAAACTGTCGGTACTTCCATGGGCTTTTCCCGCAGCTTTGCTCTGGATGTGCTGGTATATGTAGACCCGGTCGCCTATTATAACCTGCCCTATCGTGACAAGTACCGCGTCAAGCAGCTGCTTTCAGCCATCAACTGGCGCCTTCGCGGGCAGAATAAACGCATGCTGCTCATAACGCCCGGCAGGATCTGCACCAGTTCTCCGGAGCTTGGAGTGCCGACGGAGTTTTCCGACATCAGCGAGTTTGACACGATCCTGGAGCTTGCGGATCGTCGGGCCGGGTACATGCCCGAGCTCAGCTACGGCAGCCATATCTTTCAGGATCTTGTGGAGGCGGAAATCTTATATTCGGCTGTCTTCGAAGGAGCAAGTACGCTCTTTTTCCGGGAGCAGGAGCTGAAATCCGAAAACGACCTCGCGGAGTTCGTCGATTCGCCGGACGGCATGGAGAACGTCGTCTATCTGCGCCGGATGCACTCCGGTGAGCTGTGGGAGTATTACGACCTGTCGAGCGAGAGGTTTCTCATAGTCCGCAGAACACACTGATACGCAGTTCGCGCCGAGGAGAAGCCCGCGATGCCGGGCCTCGTATCGGGCTGGAAATGTCACAGCGGGTTACGCGCTTTCAATGAAG
>JBGUZS010000161.1:0-16852 GCA_045223835.1 Oscillospiraceae bacterium
TTGCCTCCGTCGCTCATGGGGAAGACGTCCGCCTCAGCAGTCAGGCCCTCACGGTGGACGGCCGCAGCGTGACCTGCGAATACTACAATATCGACGGGTACAATTATTTTAAGCTGCGGGATATCGCCTTTATGCTGAACGGGACAACCAGTCAGTTTTCCGTGGATTTTGATGAGACGGCCCGGGCGGTGAAGATCGTTGCCGGGGAGGCCTATGCCGCCGTGGGGGGAGAACTGGAAAAGGGGGAGGACCTGTCCTCCACCGCCCGGCCTTCGCCCCAGACCGTTCTGGTGAACGGGCAGAAGCGGAGCGATCTGAAGGCCTACTTCATCGGCGGAGACATAGGCAATAATTACTTCAAGCTAGCGGACCTGGGCGACGCCCTGGGCTTCGGCGTGAGCTATGACGAGAAGGCCAGGACCATCCGCATCGAAAGCGGGAAGGAGCCCGGACCCGTGCCTCCCCGCCTGGAAAAGACGGCGGATGCGGGGCGGGAATACCTGGATAAGATCATCTTCCTGGGGGACAGCACCACCTATGGTATCGGCTATTACTACCGCCATGGATATTCGGATCTGTGCCCGCCCAGCCAGGTCTGGACCCCTGCGAACGGGACCATGAGCCTCTGGGCTTACGATACAGCCAAGATCGTCTACCCCGCCACCGGGAAGGAGATGCTCATCAAGGAGGCGGCGAAAACCGCCCAGCCGGAGATCCTCATCATCACCCTGGGCGTCAACGGGATCTCCTCTCTGGGGGAGAAGGACTTCAAGGCGGACTACACCGCTCTGGTGAGGAATATCCTGGAGGTAAGCCCGGATACGAAGATCATCCTCAATTCCATCTATCCCGTGGCGGACAGCTATAAGTACCAGAAAAGCATCAACAACCAGAAGATCGACGCCGCCAACGGATGGATCGAGGATATGGCGAAGGAGCTGGGGCTCCGCTACCTGTACACCCATGAGGCGGTGGAGGCGGACGGCAAGCTGCCGGAGAGCAGCCATAACGGAGACGGTCTGCATCTCACCGGCGAGAGCTTCGGCAAGGTGATGGAGTATATCCGCACTCACGCCCTGCCGGAATACGTAAACTGACGGCCGTATCCGGGCCGCCTGCAGAGGAAACGAGATCATGAATAAACTGCCGCCGGCGGAAGCCGACGGCAGTTTCAATGTGTCGACAAACCCCGTTTTGTCATCGCGAGGAGTACGCGCACGTCCCTGCGAGGTGCCCTCGCGCGCGGAATGGAGCAAAGCGACGTGGCGATTCGTTCCCTCGTCCTCTTGGTCATGTTAGAAATATAAGGACGGGAGTTGCGGATTGCCACAACCGGTGACGTCGGTCACCGGTTTCGCAATGACCATTTTCGATGGTTTGGTACTTTGTCTACAGTCTGAAACTGCCGCCGGCGGAAGCCGACGGCAGTTTTCGATTCAACTGAAGAAATCAGGCATAGTAGGCGTCCAGCGTCGCCTGATAAATGGCCGCAATGGCGTCGCCGCCGTTGGCCATGGCGCCGGATACGTAGGAATCCCACTCGCTCAGGGGCTTGGAGCCGTCCACGAAGGCCAGGAAGTTCTCGGTGATATAGGTCACCAGATCGCCCGCGTAGTCGTTCACCTTCTGCTGGTCCTCATCGGAGAGGTTCAGGCCGAAGGGCCATTCCCAGGCTCCGTCGTACTGGTAGTCATACCAGATTTCGTTGTACTCGATGTACTTCTCCCCGCCGGGGTAGTAGAGCTTCCGGTTGGGATCCTCCAGGCCGCAGTCCGCCAGATTGTTCAGGGCGTAGAGGAGCAGGCACCAGGTGGAGGCCAGGTTCTGGGGATTGTTCAGCACCTGGTCTGTGAGCTGGATATTGCCGGCCTCATCATAATCCCAGGTGTAGCCCTGCTTGCCGTAGTTCATCAGCTTGTAGCCGCCGTTGGAGAAGCGGAAGTCGCACCAGGTAACGGCCAGCTCGATATTGTGGCACTTGGCGCTGACGCTGGTCTCGCCGTAGCTCTTGCGGCTGGCGGCCAGCCCCACATGGAAGGTCTGGTCGGCGGTACGCTGCACCTTGTGGATGGTGGCGAACACGGCGTCGGGGTCGGAGCAGTTCTGCTCCAGGGTCATGATGCCGGAGGCGGTGGTGGCGAAGAAGCCCACGTTATCCACCTTATCCAGGTAATCGTTGTTGGAGGAGGCGCCTGCCCAGTCGGGGTCGATGAGGCCGGCGTTCCAGCATTTGTTCAGGTAGGTCATGAGCTCGTGGTCGCCCTCTGTGAGGTGGACCAGCTGGACCTTTTTGTCGATCTGGAAGGGGCTCTGGAAGGAGGCGGTGTTCACATAGCCGACGGTATCGAAGGAGGCGAACACCTGGGCGCCGGAGATCTCCACGGTATTCATGATCTGCCAGGGGGCGGTGGAGTAGCCCTGGCTCTTCATGGCGGTCATCATGTTGAATACTTCGTCCCAGGTGCGGATGGTTTCCCTGTTGAAGCCCAGCTTCTCCGCCCAGTCGGCCCGGATCACGGGGCCCATGTTCACCACGGGGCCGTCGTACAGATCCCAGAAGGAGTACACGAAGTCGTCCTCATAGAAGACGTCGCTGTAGGTGGCCTTATCGCTCGTGTCCCGATAGGCGGCCTCGTACATGTAGTTGGGGCAGTAGTCCCGGTAATCGAAAATGTTGATGAAGTAGCCGTCCTCAACGGCCTCCTTCACGGTGCCGGAGTAGTAGGTGGCGCCGTGCATCATCAGGTCCCGCATGTCGTCGGCGGCGACCAGGGTGGCGAAGTTGGACTGCATGGCGTCCATGGTGACGATGGTGTATTCCATGTTCACACCGGTCTGCTTCTTCAGCTCCTGGGGGAACTCCATGGAATCAAAGCCATCCTCGGGGATGTACTCCGGGTTCCAGCATACGGTCCAGAAGGTCAGGGTCTCGTCCACTTCGCAGAAGGGAAGCTGGTAGTCGTACTTCTCGGTGGCGATGCCTCGGTCGTCCGCCTTGAAGTTGCCCTTGGCATAGTGGTAGGGGCTGGCGGTCTCCTCGGGCGCGCTGCTTGCGGGGGTGTTGGCGCCGCCCTTGTCTCCGCCGCAGCCGGCGAAGAGAGCGATGACCAGCACCAGCGCCAGGAACAGGGCAATGTGCTTTTTCATGTTTTCTTCCTTTCCCATATTGTTTTCTTGCATCCTCTATTTTTCCGGGCTTTTCGCCCGCCAAGAGATAAGGAAACCGCATCCTGCGGGGATCAGACGTTTTTCCGGAGCGGGAGTCAATCCAGGATCGGATTGCCGATCAGCTTTTCATAATACAGCGCCGCGGCGCCGACGGCTGCGGTCATGCCGCCGAAGCTGCCGCTTCGCCGGAAGCGGACCCGGCTGGAGAGGGTCGTTCCCTGGGCGCGCTCCAGCTCCCTCAGAACGCTGTCATAAAACACGGGGTTCCGGTCGGCCATGGGGCCGCCGATCACCACGAGCTCGGGACTGAGCAGGTTGAGATAGTCGGAAAGGGCGGAGCTGAAGTAGCTTCCCGCCTCCTCCAGGGCGGAGATGACCGTGCGGTCGTTCCGGGCCGCGGCCTCCAGGATATGACCGAAGTTGATCTGCTCCATGGGAACGGGGATGAGGGTGGAAGCGCCGGCGCCGACCTGCTGCCGGATCCGCCGGTTGATGGCCCGCACGGAGGCATACAGGTGGACGCAGCCCCGCTTTCCGCAGCGGCACAGCTCGCCATTGAGATCGACGCTGTTATGAGCGAAGCCGTCGTCCCGGCCGTCCCAGTGACGCAGGATCCGCCCGGAGGAGATCTGCCCGACGGAAAAGCCGATGTCGCAGAGGAAGAAGGCGACGTTGCGGCTGCCCCGCCCCTCCCCGTAACAGTATTCCGCAAGGACGGCGGTGTTGCAGGCGGAATCGGCGCATACCGGGAGACCGAGGACCTCCTCCAGCATGGGGGAGATGGGGATGCCGCTCCAGGGCGCGATAGGCTGGTCGTAGTCCATGAGGAGACCTGTTGCCCCGGTCGCCCGGTTCACCGGGCCGAAGATGCCCAGGCCTGCGCCCAGCACCCTTTCCGCCGGAATATCCCGCCGGTCCAGAAAGCTGCGGAAGGTTTTCCCTATAGCCCGAATGATGGCACTGGGCTCATCCCGGGCAGGGGGGAGAAGCAGGGTCTCCTGCTCCAGCGCCCGCAGCTTCAGGTCACAGAGCACCATATTCACATAGCCGTAGGAGATATGGATGCCCAGGAGGAAGCCGTTCTCGGCGTTGATGTCGTAAATCGAGGGGCGCCTGCCGCCGGAGGACTCCTCCAGCCCGGTCTCCAGGATCGCGTCTTTCTGCAGCAGGGATTGGATCGCCCGGTTAGTGGTGCTGGCTGTCCATCCCAGCTCTGCCTCCAGCATCTTTTTCGTCTCCGGACGGCTCTTCTGCAGGGTGTCGAATACGCGCAGTTCATCGCTGGAAAACTCCCTGATGTTCACGGCTGCCTTTCTCCCGGTATCGATCTCAGCACTCGCCCCTGGTACGGCTGGCATATGCATTATACCGCTTTTTTTCAATTTGGCAATATGTTAGTTTACCAGATATCATGCCTTGGCAGAGAGATATTTCTGTGCCCAATAGACAAATAGATGCCCGGATCCCGCAGGATCCGGGCAAGGCTGCGCCGAAAAGGACCGGCTTATTCTTTCTCCAGCGCTTTGTAGATGACCGCTGCCAGCGCTGCGCCGGCCATGGGCCCGACGATAAAGACCCAAAGGCTGGCCAGGGGCGCGGTATTCCCGGCGATAGCCGCGATGACGGCGGGGCCGATGCTCCGGGCGGGGTTCACGGAGGTGCCGGTGAGGCCGATGCCCAGGATATGCACACCGGTGAGGGTGAGGCCGATGACCAAGCCGCCGAAGGAGCCGTGGCCCGCCTTTTTTGAGGTTACCCCCAGGATGCACAGGACGAAGATGAAGGTGAGCAGGAACTCCACCAGGAGCCCGGCGCCCGCATTGTCGTTCACCCCGGCCAGACCATTGGAGCCGAAGCCGCCGGTCATGTCCGTCACGCCGCCCAGGGAGAAAACGGCGGCCAGGAGCGCCGCCCCGGCCAGAGCGCCGATGATCTGGGCAATGACGTAACCCACAAAATCCTTCCCCTTCATCCCCCCGGAGAGCAGTACGCCCAGGGAGACGGCGGGGTTGATGTGACAGCCTGAGATATTGCCCACGCAGTAGGCCATGGCTACAATGGATAGGCCGAAAGCCAGGGCGGTGAGGATATAGCCGCCGCCGGCGGCCGCATCGCAGCCCACCAGCATTGCGGTGCCGCAGCCCAGCAGGACAAGAACACAGGTGCCGATCGCCTCCGCAAGATACTTTTTCACGGTTGATCCCTCCTTTAATCAGTACTGGAATAAATATAACACTGTTGGGTCAAAAAAACAAGCGTGCCCAAGGTGTCACGGCCGGAACATGGACAGAGACGGGGAGGCTGTGATATGGTAACCGGGAAGAGACGACCGAGGAAAAGGAGAGATCGGATTGAAGGAACGGATCGTTTTCGGCGGCGTTGCCGCGGACCCCGGAACGAAAAGCCGGGGCTGGTGTCCCGTCCCCGGGACGGACTGCGTCTTGCCCGTCACGGTGATCAACGGAGCGGGAGAAGGGAAGACCGTGCTCATCACCTCCGCGATCCACGGCTGCGAATATCCCTCCATCGAGGCGGTATTCCGATTCGCAGAAACGGTGGAGCCCGCGCAGGTGAGGGGACAGATCGTGGTGGTGAATCCCGTGAACGTGGAGGGCTTCCTCACCCGTACACCCTATCTGGTGCCCAGGGATGGGAAAAATCTGAACCGGCTGTTTCCCGGCGACCCGGAGGGCAGCCTGGGAGACCGGATCGCCTGGGTGCTCACGGAGGAATTCCAGAAGAAATGCGATTTTCACCTGGATACCCACGGGGGAGATATCCCCGAGAGCCAGTTTTCCTATGCCTATTATCCCGGGGTCGGCGAGTATGCGGACGCCCTGCGGATTTCGGAGGAAGCCTCGGAGTATGTGCTGAACGCGGAATTCGTGGTGAAAAGCGCCGCAGTCAATCATGCCTACAACTATGCCGCCCTCATCGGGATCCCTTCCCTGATGCTGGAGCTGGGGCAGACGGGGACCTGGAGCGAGGAGGAGGTGCGGCAGTATCTGGAGAATATCGGGAATGTGCTGCGCTGGCTGAAGGTCCTTCCCGGAGAAGCGGTGAAGCGGAAGAAGCAGGTGCGGAACATTACCCGGGGCGTCTATCTGGATGCGGAGGCGACCGGCCGCTGGTATCCCCTCGTCACCCGGGAGGATACGGTAAAGGCCGGACAGAAGATCGGGGAGATCCGGGATCTGTTCGGAAACCTTCTGAAGGAATATTTCGCTGAATTCGACGGGCTGGTGCTCATGGTGACCGTTTCCCTGGCGGTGAAGGAGGGGGACCCCATCCTCTCCTACGGGGCATGATCCGGCGGGAACGCTTCCGCCCCGGGCCGGTTTTGCGGCAGAGGTCTGAATGACCTCTGCCCTTGTGCAATTCCCAGGATCTGTCTGGCTTGGCACAGGCCGCCGCTTGCCTTTATCCGGACTCTGTGGTATATATATTGCGTAGTCTGCGGAGTTACCCCATGAGATACAGATATAGATCGGTGGTCGTATGATCCGAGAAAACCAACAGCTGTTCAACCGGCTGAATGTGCTGAGCGACGGCATTTTGATCTACCTCATGCTGCCCGCCGCGTACTGGATACGTTTCTATGTGATGCCCGACGGGATCATCAGTGTGCCGTTGAGCGGTTTTCTGCGCCTCGGGGTGGTGTTCACCCTGGTGCAGCTGTTTACCTACGCCGCCTTCCGGCTGTATCAGTCCAACCGGAAGACCCGGATCAGGGATGAGCTGATCCGCCTGCTGGAGGCCAGCCTTCTGGATGCCCTGATGCTCCTGAGCTACCTCTTCGTGGGCGGGGAGGATAATTACTCCCGCTGGACGCTGGCCCTGTTTTTCTCCATGAGCGTGTTCATCCTTGCGGTAAAGCGGGTGGTGGTGCGGAAAACCCTCCGGGCCATCCGGAAACGGGGGAAGAACCTGAAGACCGTGGTCATCGTGGGCAGCGGGGATTCCGCCGTGCGGTATATGAACGAATTGAAAAACGACGCCGAGCTGGGATATGAGACCCTGGGCTACACGGCGGTGCGGGAGAGCGGTGAAATGAGCAGTACGCCCTACCTGGGCGGGCTGGACCGGCTGAAGGAGATCCTGGAAACGCTGCAGCCGGATGAGGTCGTCTCCGCCATCACGCCGGAGGAGTATGGGGAAACCCCGGGGATCATCGATGCCTGCGAGCAGGCGGGGGTCAAGCTGTCCATCATCCCGGTCTATGCGGAGTATATGCCCGCCCGGCCTCAGTTCGACGACCTCAACGGCATCCCGCTGCTGAATATCCGGCGCATCCCGCTGGATAATTTCGCCAACGCCTTCCTCAAGCGCACCGGGGATATCCTCATCTCGGGGCTGGCGCTGATCGCCCTTTCCCCCCTGCTTTTGCTCTGCACATTGGGGGTGAAGCTCTCCTCGCCCGGCCCGGTGATTTTCAGGCAGGAGCGGGTGGGAAAGCATAAGAAGCCCTTTACCATGTACAAATTCCGCTCCATGCGGGTGAACGATGAACAGGATCTTGCCTGGAGCAAAAGGAAGGACGACCGCCGCACCCGCTTCGGCTCCTTCCTGCGGAAGTATTCCCTGGATGAATTGCCCCAGCTGGTATGCGTTTTTCTGGGAACCATGAGCCTGGTGGGCCCCCGGCCGGAGATCCCCCATTTTGTGGACCAGTTCAAGGATTCCATCCCCCTGTATATGGTGCGGCATCAGGTCCGCCCCGGCATGACCGGCTGGGCCCAGATCAACGGCCTCCGGGGAGATACCCCCATTAGGGCGCGTATTGAGCACGATATCTTTTATATTGAGAACTGGAGCCCGCTGTTCGACCTGCGCATCCTCCTGGCCACCGTGTTCCGGGGGAAATTTGTGAACGATGAGCAGGCGGGAAGCGAGGAGGACGAGGCCAAGCTCCTGGTGGTCGCCTCCACCTGGGGACATCTCCGCAGCTTCCACCTGCCCTACCTGCGGGAGATGAAAGCCCGGGGATGGGCGGTGCACGCGGCCTGCCGGGGCCTTCCGGAGGCGCCGGAGTACATAGACGGCGGTCTGGAGCTGCCTCTGGAGAAGCGGATGGGAGCTCCGGCCAACTTCCGGGCCTCCCGGCTCCTGCGGAAGGATATCCGCCGGGAGCGGTATTCGCTGATCGTCACCCATACCTCCCTGGCGGCCTTTTTCGCCCGCCTTGCGGTGCTGGGCATGCGTCGCCGTCCCCGGGTGGTGAACGTGGTCCACGGCTATCTCTTCGATGAAGATACCCCCTGGCTGAAACGGCAGCTCCTGCTGGGGGCGGAGCGCATTGCCGCTCCGGTGACGGACCTGGTCCTCACCATGAACGCATGGGATGAGGATCTGGCCAGGCGCTTCCGTCTGGGAAAAAGGACGGCGCGTATCCCCGGCATGGGGGTGGATTTTGCCCGACTGGATGAAGCTGCGGCGGAGGAGGGAGCGGAGCTGCGGAGGGAGCTGGGTATCCCTGCGGAAGCGTTTGTCCTCCTGTATCCCGCGGAGTTTTCTCTCCGGAAGAGTCAGGAGCTCCTGATCCGGGCCATGCAGAGCCTGCCGGAGCAGGCGATCCTGGTGCTCTGCGGGGATGGGACGGAGCTGGAACGGCTGAAGGACCTGGCCCGGCGGCTCGGACTGGGTGACCGGGTGCGTTTCCCCGGCCGGGTGGAGGATATGCCCCGGTGGTACCGCATGGCGGACGCCGCCGTCACCTCCAGCCGCAGCGAAGGCCTGCCCTTCAACGTGATGGAGGCTATGCACATGGGTCTGCCGGTGGCTGCCAGCAACGTGAAGGGGAACAACGACCTGATCCGGGATGGGGAGACCGGGCTCCTGTACCCCTATGGGGATGCGGCGGCCTGCGCCGCCGCCATGGGCAGACTGATGGATTCTTCCGACCTTCGGCAGGAGCTGGGGGAGCGGGGAAAGGAAGAAGCGGAGCAATATGCGCTGGACCGGGTGCTGCCCGTTGTCCTGGAGGCGATCCTGGGGGAGTGAAGCCCCTATTCTGCAGGAAAGAGAAGCGGCGCGCTGCGATTGCAGCGCGCCAAGTTTTTGTATGGAGCCGATTCAGGCTTCTTCCCCTTCGGGGATGATGCAGGTGATCAGGGTGAGGTTGGAGCAGGCGTTCCAGGAGGACCAGGGCCAGCCGTCGGAAGCCACGGGGCCGGGGGTGATGTACACCGGCTTGCCGGTGGCCAGATAGGTGTCCGTCCTGGGCGGGAAGCCCAGGATGCAGCCCTTAAGCTGGCTCTGGGCGGCAAAGCGCCGGGCGATCATGGCGGCCTCCTTCTTCTTCCCCGCCAGGTTCAGACCGGCGCAGAGGAAGAGCTGGACCGGGGCGACCACGCGGCCATGGACGAAGGTGCCGGTTCCGTAGTTGGAGTTGGCGCTGCGGATATCCTCCGAAGCGATCCCGATCTCCGTCAGCAGGCCCCCCTCTTCCGTCAGGGCTTCGCAGCAGCGGTCGATGATGTGCTGGGGCAGACGGTCGCCCAGAATGATGGGCTGGTAGCAGGCGGCAGACAGGCTGTCCACGGGCTTGCCGTTATGGAAGGTGACGAATTTCTTCCCGTCCCAGAATTCGCTGATGAGGGTGTCAAAGAGCTTCTGGCTCCGGTCGTGCCAGCTCTTGCCTTCCTCTGCCTTGCCGCAGCCGTCCGCCAGTCTGCCGGTCATATCCAGCAGATCGATCATAAAGGCGATCAGATCCGGATTGACGGTGGGGAAGCCGTCCTGGAAGATGGTGGCGTCGTCCCAGCCGGAGTCGTTGGGGTTGTTGATGGCGGTCACATCGTCCCCCCGGCCCGCGCTGCGGGTGCGGACCCAGAATTCCGCCCACTTGGCGAACTTGGGATACATGCGCTCGCACTCGGCGGGAGTGAGGTAACTGTCCCCGCATTTTTTGATGAGCCATTTCAGGGCGAAGCCCTGGATGGGGGGCTGGATGCCGGCGTTCTTGGTGAGATAGCCCACGTTGCCGGGGAGCTGACCCGTTTTTTCATCTTGGTATTCGAAGAGGGCGCAGATCTGCCGCCAGCCCTCCTGGGGATTGCCCATCATGGACATGCCGTTGAAGCTCTGCTGCCAGGCGAAGCATTCGCCCAGGTATTCATAGTGCATGAGGATCATGGGGGACTGGTAGATGCCCGTGGGTTTCACCCGCCGGGCCCAGACCGTATGGGTGGCATATTTGAAGAGCTGTTCGAAGCCCTTCGCAGGCGCCTTGTAGTTCTTCCGGAAATCCGCATAGCGGTCGAAGCCATCCTGCTTCAAAGCCTCGATGGAGGGGTAGGACTCGGGCAGCCTGCCCACCTCGATCATATCCTCGTGGACCGCGAAGTCCAGCTCGCCATTTTCATCCGGACAGAGGTCGATGGTGAGGGCGCTGTATTCGCTGCCGTCCTCCTTCGTGGGCGCGCAGACGGAAACGGAGCCCTTCAGGGGGCGGAAGCGCAGCTTGCCGTAGGTGCCGTAGGTGAGCTCGGTGGTTCCGTCCGGCAGGGTGCATACACCGTGGCAGGCTTCGGCCGCGCGGCCGCCCGCCCGGTAGGGGGCAGCCTCCAGCCGGAGGGTGATCCCGTCCTTGCCCCAGACCCGGAAGTATTCGTGATAGGTGAAGATGATCTCCAGGGCGCCGGCGGGGAGGTTCAGGAGCATGGAGCCGGGGTCTCCCTTATAGGAATAGGGGATCTCATGCCCGCCTTGGAAGGTGCGGAGATTGAAGACGAATTCATTGCTCATCATCCAGGCTCCGGGCTTGAAGCTGGAGAGCTGCAGCAGATGGCTGTAATAGTTCTCGATGAGGAAGAATGCGGAGCCCTCCCGGGCGTAGACCGCATGGGTCAGATCAAAGCGTTCACTGGTTCCAAACATGTTCCGTTCAGCTCCTTTCCTGCAGGGCCAGCAGCAGGGCGCTGCGGGCGGGATCAAAGGCGGCGGCGGAGGGCGCGTCGGTCCGCTCTGCGCCGACGGCCAGCAGCTTCGCCTTCAGGGCAGGGCAGCGCAGGGCCGCCAGGCCGGGAAGGAGGGAGCCGCACTCCGCCGGGTCGATGGCTTCCGCAGCGGCCTCCAGCGCCTTGCGGATTTCCCCGGGGAGCTTGTCGCCCAGCAGGAGCGGCATGCAGGCCAGCAGTCTGGGGGCGGGGGCGGTATCCCCGTTCAGGGCATCCCGGCAGAGGAAGGTCTTGCCGTTCCAAAGGCCCAGGAGGGCCTTCGTGAGCTTCTCCTCCCGTCCGGTCCAGCAGGCGGCGTCCTCCCCCAGGGCTTTGCCCATCTCCGCCAGGGCGGAGCAGCAGAGGATGAGGTAACTCAGCAGGTCGGGAGAGACGCAGGGACGGGGAGCAGGGAAGGCGGGCTTGCCCGGAATGCCGCATTCATGGGGATAGGCATAGAAGCAGGCGTCCCCGGCGCTCCGCTCCCGGAACCACCACTCCGTCACCCCGGCGAAGGCGTCCCGGAAGGCCTTCAGCTCCGCCTTGTCCACTCCGCCGAAGTCCAGCCCCGCCAGAGCGGCGCCGTAGACGGGAGGCGCAGCTTCGGGGATGATGGCGGATTCCTTGGCCCAGGCGGGGACCAGCCCGCCGGGGGTGGAAAGGGCGAACAGGGCGCTCAGCAGCTCCAGCCGCCGGGCGGCGTCCTTCATGGGCAGGGCGGCAAAGGTTTGGTCCAGGGCGTAAGCCTTCTGGTCCCGGACGGGGTTCCCCAGCACCAGGCGCTGTCCCCGGCGGGTCTGGAAGCCTATCCAGAGATCATAGGCCAGAAGGGGATCCGGCAGACCGGCGGCAAAGGCGGCGAAGGCCTTTTCCGCCTTGGCGGCCGCCTCGGCGGGAGTATGGACGTATTCGGGGATGTCATAGGCGCTGTCGGAATCGATGATCTCGATGGCGAGCCTGCCGTTTTCCGGGGTGAAGGTCAGCACCGGGTCGCTGCTGCGCAGGGCAGTGAGCTGCCAGGTGACCTCCAGCTTCACGCTGCCCACCACGGGCTTGATGATATACCGGGTGGCGCCCATGAATACCTCCTTGCCCCGCTCCGTCTCCCGGACCGACTCGCCGGAGCCCAGGCGGATGCGGAGGATGAGCCCGGCCCCCTCCCCGGCAATGAGGAGAGCCTTCCCATCCAGGGCGAGGGTCAGACTGCCGCCTCCGGCGCAGGCGATCTTCGCGCAGGAGGGATCGGCGGAAACGGTGTAGTCCGCCGGCTCGCCGTTCACCGTGGGCTCCAGACGGATGAACCCGGCGGAGCGGTCGACGGTGCTGGCGAACATGCTGGTGGTCTCCTGAGCCAGGGCCAGGTACAGGCCCTTGGCCCAGCCCTTTCCCTGGGGATCCCATTCCTCGAACAGCAGGTGCCGGGAGAGATACTGGCCCAGAGGCCTCTTTTTCAAATCAAGCTGCATAAGCGTGCTCCTTTCCTGTTATTTGTCATTGCATACAACAATTGTACCATATGGACGCGGCCATTGCATCACTTTTCCTGCGGAACGGGGGATTTTTTCTCTCCGGGCAGGAAAAGTCTTGATTTATTTCGATAATGTGCTATCCTATCAGCGTAACGAGCGCTCCGGAATCGGAGCGGAAACTATGGATACATGGAGGAAACAGATGAAAAAGGCATGGATCATCCTGTTGGCTTTTGTCCTGCTCCTGGCCTGCTTTATGGGATGCGCGAAGAAAGAGGATAAACCCGCCGCCCGGACCTTTACCGTGGGCTTCGACGCCGAGTTCCCGCCCTTTGGCTTCATCGCTGACGACGGCAGCTACGACGGGTTTGACCTGGCAGTGGCGGAGGAGGCCTGCAAGCGCCTGGGCTGGACCTTCAAGGCGCAGCCCATCAACTGGGACGCCAAGGATAATGAGCTGGCCTCCGGCAATATTGACTGCATCTGGAACGGCTTCACCATCGAAGGCCGGGAGGATGACTATACCTGGAGCCCCAGCTACTACGACAGCAGCATCGTGGTGGTGGTGAAGGCCGGGAGCGATATTGCGACCCTGGCAGACCTGACGGGCAAGACCGTGATCGTCCAGGCCGCCTCCTCCGGCCTCTCCGCCCTGGATGATAATCCGGAGCTGGTGGAGACCTTCAAGGAGCTGCTGGAGTGCGCGGATTACAACAGCGCCTTCTCCGAGCTGGGCATGGGCAGCGTGGACGCCGTGGTGGCGGACGTGGGCGTCGCGGCTTACAATATGAAGGGCAAGACCGACCAGTACACGGTCCTGGAGGAGAAGATCAGCGTGGAGACCTACGGTATCGGCTTCCTGAAGGGACAGGATGAGCTGATGAATCAGGTCTGGGCCAAGGTGCAGGAGATCGCCAAGGACGGCACCATGGCGAAGATCGCGGATAAGTACGTGAGCTACGGCCTGGTCAAGGAGAACGTGACCCTTATCGGCTGAGCATAAGCCGTTTTGCCGCAGTTCCGGATACCCGGGACTGCGGCAGCATTATCTTGTCTTTCGGAGTGACGCTTATGACGATAAGAACCATGGTGGAGATGCTCCTGGGGGGCATGGGCAAAAGCATCCTCATCTATATTCTCACCCTGGCGGGCGCCCTGCCTCTCGGACTGCTGGTGGCCTTCGGGCGCATGTCCAGGGTCAAGCCCCTGCAGATCTTTGTCAAGCTCTATATTTCCGTCATGCGGGGCACCCCGCTGATGCTCCAGCTCCTGGTGGTGTTCTTCGGGCCCTACTACCTCTTCAGGGCGAATACGGGCACGGGGTACCGGTTTATCGCGGTGATCATCGGCTTTGTGCTGAACTACGCCGCCTACTTCGCGGAGATCTACCGGGGCGGCATCAACGCCATCCCCGCGGGTCAGCGGGAGGCGGCCCAGGTGCTGGGGTATTCCCGGTCCCGCACCTTTATGACCATCATCCTGCCCCAGGTGGTGCGGCATATCCTCCCGGCGGTGACCAATGAGATGATCACCCTGGTGAAGGATACCTCCCTGGCCTTCGCCATCTCCTATTCGGAGATGTTCACCCTGGCGAAGAAGATCGCCGCTTCCCAGACCACCATGATGCCCTTCGTCATCGCGGGCGTCTTCTATTACATCTTCAATTTCGTGGTGGCCTTCATCATGGAACGCTGCGAAAAGAAGCTCAGCTACTACCGGTGAAAGGGGGGAGAAGCGTGAACGTACTGCAGATGCAGAGCATCCGCAAAGCCTTCGGGGAGGTGACGGTGCTGAAGGATATCTCCCTCACCGTGGAGGAAGGGGAGGTGGTGGCGATCATCGGCCCCTCCGGCTCCGGAAAGAGCACACTCCTCCGCTGCGCCACCCTGCTGGAAACGGTGGACGGGGGCAGCATCACCTACCTGGATAAAGCCGTCGCTTGGGAACAGGACGGCGCCGCCGTATACGCTCCGGGGAAGGAGCTGCGGGAGGTGCGTCAGGTCTTCGGCCTGGTGTTCCAGAATTTCAACCTGTTTCCCCATTTTTCCGTTCTGCGGAATGTGACGGACGCCCCCGTGAAGGTGCAGAGGCGCCCCGCTCCGGAGGTGGAGGAGGAGGCAAAAGCCCTGCTGAAAAAGATCGGATTGGAGGGACGGGAGGAAGCTTATCCTTATCAGCTCTCCGGCGGTCAGCAGCAGCGGGTGGCTATCGCCCGGGCCCTGGCCATGAAGCCCAGGCTCCTGTTTTTCGATGAGCCCACCAGCGCCCTGGACCCGGAGCTCACCGGGGAGGTGCTGCGGGTCATCCGCCGTCTGGCGGAGGAGAAGATGACCATGGTGATCGTCACCCATGAGATGGGCTTTGCCCGCCAGGTGGCGGACCGGGTAATCTTCATGGATAAGGGGGTCATCGTGGAGCAGGGCGGGCCGGAGATCATCGACCATCCCGTCCATGCCCGGACCAGGGCGTTCCTGAACAAGCTGGAGGGGGAGGAAGCATGAAGCGGGTGGAATACGATTCCCTGGGTCCGGTGGAGGTGGAGGCGGAGCGCCTCTGGGGCCCCCAGACCCAGCGGAGCCTGGAGAACTTCCCCATCGGGGAGGAGAAGATGCCCCGTGAGCTGATCCGGGCCTTTGCCGTCCTGAAAAAAGCAGCGGCGGAGGCCAACGTGCGCCTGGGGGTCCTGAGCGGAGAGAAGGGCGAAGCCATCGCCGCCGTATGCGGGGAGATCCTGGCGGGGAAGCTGGAGGGGGAATTCCCCCTCTCCGTCTGGCAGACCGGCAGCGGGACCCAGACCAACATGAATCTGAACGAAGTCATCGCCGGCCGGGGAAATGCCCTGGCGGGGAAAAAGCTCCTGCACCCCAATGACGATGTAAATAAGTCCCAGAGCTCCAACGATACCTTTCCGGCGGCCATGCGCATCGCCGCCGTCTGCGCCCTGGAGGAGGGCCTGCTGCCTGCCCTGAAGGGGCTGACGGCGGAATTTCGGGCCCTGGAGGAACGGTACCCGGACCTGATCACCCTGGGCCGGACCCACCTGCAGGACGCGGTGCCCCTGCGCTTCAGCCAGATGGTCAGCGGCTGGCGCACTGCCCTGGAGGCGGACGGAGAGGCCGTCCGGGCGGGGCTGGAAAACCTGCGCCTTCTGCCCCTGGGGGGTACCGCCGTGGGCACCGGGCTCAATGCGCCCAAGGGCTTCGACGTTCTCTCCGCCCAGCGGGTGACGGAGCTCACGGGCCTTGCCTTCCGAACCGCGGAGAACAAATTCCGGGTCATGAGCAGCCTGGGGGATTTTGCCCTGGCCCACGGGACCCTGAAGGCTCTGGCCGCGGACCTGATGAAGATCGCCAACGATCTCCGCTGGCTGGCCTCCGGTCCCCGCTGCGGTCTGGGGGAGCTGGAGCTTCCCGCCAATGAGCCCGGAAGCTCCATCATGCCGGGAAAGGTGAACCCCACCCAGTGCGAGGCCCTTACCATGGTCGCCGTACGGGTCATGGGGAATGATACCGCCGTCTCCCTGGCCGCCAGCCAGGGCAACTTCCAGCTGAACGTCTTCCTGCCGGTGACGGCCTACAGCTTCCTCCAGTCCGTGCGGCTCCTGGGGGACGCCATGGAGTCCTTCCGCCGCCGCTGCGTCAGCGGCCTGAAGCCCAGGTCGGAGGTGATGGAGGAGCATCTCCGCCGGAGTCTGATGAACGTCACCGCCCTGAGCCCCGCCATCGGCTACGACCGGGCGGCGGAGGTGGCCAAGACCGCTTACGGGGAGGGGATCACCCTGGCCCAGGCGGCGGAGCGGCTGGGGTACCTTTCCCAAGGGGAGGCGGAAGACCTGCTGGACCCGGGAAAGATGGTGTAGGATACCGACGCCTGACCTGCAGACAGATCCGGCGATCTCGCATAGATTGGAGTAATCGATATGGATATCAATCAGGCCGCTTTGGAGGCCCATGCCCGCTGGCGCGGCAAGCTGGACATCGTCCCGAAAATGACCCTGGATACGCCCGAGGCCCTGAGTCTGGCCTATACCCCCGGGGTGGCCGCCCCCTGCCTGGCCATCCAGGCGGACCCGGAGAAGAGCTACAGCCTCACCGGCCGGTGGAACACCGTGGCGGTGGTGACGGACGGCACCGCCGTCCTGGGCCTGGGGGATATCGGCCCGGAGGCCGCCATGCCGGTGATGGAGGGGAAATGCGCCCTGTTCAAGGCCTTCGGCGGGGTGGACGCCGTTCCCCTGTGCATCCGGTCCAAGGACCCGGAGGAGATCATCCGCACCGT
>JBGUZS010000162.1:0-17280 GCA_045223835.1 Oscillospiraceae bacterium
TGCTGGCCATGCGCCCATTACTGTAAGTGAGGTTGGTCTGCACGTAGTCATACAGGCCGTGGAACATCTTTTTGGTCTTTTGCTGCCGGAGTTTTTTGACCAGGGGCGGCTGGGGCTTCGGAACTACCGGCTTGTCCTCTCTTTTCTTACGTTCTGGTTTCTCCGCTTCTTCTGGAACATACCATATCGAATCTTCCTGATATGCTCCTTCAATTCGTCCTTCGTTACAGTAACGGCGAGCCCATTGCTCGGAGATTTGCCACTTTTGGGCGGCTTCTTTAATGGAAATGTACTGCATTTTCATTATCCTTTCGTCTGTTTTAAGGCTTACGCGAAACAATAGCGATTTCGCGAAACAATTCCTGACCAGAATTGTGACCAGAATTACAGCAAGAAGCCTTGTACCAGACGTGAAACAATGAACTTTTTGATAGATAAAATAGACCTATTTTGCTCAAAAATACGCATTTTCAGAACATGGACTTTCACGCGAGCCGATGGCATTCAAGAGGTCAGCGGTTCGATCCCGCTTGTTTCCGCCACAAGACCAACAGTCGCCTGAACAGGCGGCTGTTGTTTTCTTGTATGACCCCGCTGACCCCTTGAAGCGGATTGAAAAGGCCGGCGTTCCGCCGGACAGGTCAGCGGTTCGATCCCGCCAGTCTCCGCCGACAGAGGAAAACCGAGGACGTCTGTCCCCGGTTTTTCTTTCCTTTGCCGATCCTGCTTCGCGCACGATGGATCATCGGCGGCCCGGCAGCATTTGAGTGCAGCCTGTATGGAGTTTTCCCGCGGAAGGATGACGCTTTGCGCCCTCTTCAGCCTCCCCGGGCGCTTTCCGGCTTATCGCTGCGGTATCTTTCCAATACCCCGGTGATCCCCTGGAAAGACATCAGGCTGATGATATCGGAGATCGACTCGATCGAGTCCCTGCGGCCGGAGATGATCCACTTCTGATATACCGAAATCATGCCTGCGCTCGCATATTCCAGGATCACATCAGCAAGATGCTCGTCGATGTCGATCTGTTCGATCAGGGCCTGCTTGGTTTTTTCCTTCATCATTGCCGTGACCTTGCTGACAAGGCTGACATTTTTTCGCATGGAAAGCAGGTATCCGTAGAAATCGATATCGGTATTGATGATCGCGGTCAGGCGTTCAAAAATCAGATATGGCTCCTTCCGCGCCTCATTTAAGTCCACATCCTTCAGAACGGTTTCCAGGGCCCTTACGATCTCGTCTTCGATCTCATCCACGACCTGATATATCCCGCCGTAATACCGGTAAAAGGTCTTCCGGTTGATTTCCGCAAGCTCCGCGATTTCCCGGATGGTTATTCTATCGACGTCCTTTTCGGCCAGCAGCTTCGCAAAGGCGTTTCGTATGGCCCGTTTTGTCTTTCTGGTGCGCGGATCTATCGCCTTGTCGCCCTTCATTGCAGCCCTCCACATTTCCCGCCCTTCTTGCGGCATTTGCCACAAATAACCCGGATTGCAGGGCATATGCCTACATTCTGCCGAATAATGTCCATTTTCTTTTAGACTCTTCTATAATATACTACACATATGGGGCAAAAGTCAACAAAATGGGGCTGAAGGCCTGAGGAGAAAAGCCTTTCGGCTCTGCGGTTCGGGTATTCCGAATTCGCCGGGAAAGCGTTCAAAAAAGCTGCGTCAGCATGCCGACGTTCAAGGACAAACGGGATGGGAGGGTTTCATCATGGCAAACAGAACATGGAAAGAACAGGCAACCGCTATCGTCGGAAATGCGATCCTGGGGTATCTTGACAAGGATCCGGACGCCAATATGCCCAAGCTCATGAATTGGTGGGATAAGTTCGACAGGGATAATTTCCATGAAAAGCAGAGGAAGAGCATCCGAAGCATCGTCGAGGATCCGGAGAACCTGTGGTACGGCTATATTCGCAGCTTTTGGACGGATATTGATCCCGACGTGCGGAAAACGCTTTTCAAAAACCTGATCGTGCAGACGTTCTTCCTCGGAAACAGGAGGCAGGAGGAGAGCCGGAGCAAGTACGGCTGCAGCATTCCCTGGGCGATTCTGATGGACCCGACAAGCGCCTGCAACCTGCACTGCACGCGCTGCTGGGCGGCGGAATACGGAAACAAGCTCAACATGGACTATGATACGCTGGACAGCATCATCCGGCAGGGGACAGAGCTTGGCACCTATATGTACATTTATTCCGGCGGGGAACCCCTTGTCCGGAAGAAGGACATCATCCGGCTTTGCGAGGCGCACCCGGAATGCGAATTCCTTGCGTTCACCAACGGAACGCTGATCGACGAAGAATTCGCCGAGGAAATGCTGCGGGTCAAAAACTTCATCCCGGCCATCAGCGTGGAGGGCTTTGAAGAGGCGACGGATTCCCGGCGGGGCTCCGGAACCTTCAGGGCCGTCATGGACGCCATGAAGATCCTGAAGCGGAAAAAGCTGGTCTTCGGCACCTCCTGCTGCTACACAAGGGCCAACGCCGAGGTGATCGGCAGCGAAGAATACATGGACAGCATGATCGAATGGGGGGCGAAATTCGCCTGGTTCTTCACCTATATGCCCGTCGGAGCGGACGCCGTTCCCGATTTGATCGCCACCGCTGAGCAGCGGGAGTATATGTATCATCAGATTCGCCGATTCAGAGGGACGAAACCCATTTTCACGATGGATTTCTGGAACGACGGCGAATACGTGGACGGCTGCATAGCCGGCGGGCGATACTATCTCCATATCAATGCCAACGGGGATATCGAGCCCTGCGCCTTCATCCATTATTCCGACGCCAACATCCATCAGAAGACGCTGCTGGAGGCCTATCGGTCTCCGCTGTTCATGGCCTATCATCATGCGCAGCCGTTCTGCGAGAACCATCTTCGTCCGTGCCCGCTGCTCGACAATCCCGGCGCGCTGACGAAAATGGTGGAAAGCACGGGTGCCCGCTCGACAGATATGCGAAATCCGGAGGATGTGAGGGCGCTGTCCGCAAAATGTGAAGCCGCAGCGGGGAGCTGGAAGCCGGTCGCGGATCGCCTGTGGGCCTGCAGCGGTCATTGCGCGGCCGGCGAAAAGCAGCCGCGCTGAGCGCCGTTTATCTGTCCCGGCTCTTCCGGCTGTTGTCCTTGGGCCGCCGGCCTGGGCGCGGGTCAAAGCGAATTCGGGGTTTCTCCGATATCGCCGCTGATGCGGACGGATCTCCCTTCGAGCTCCTCCGTCAGCATACTGGTCTGTTCGTCGATCCAGGATTCTTGCGGCACGTCGTGGATGCTGTCCCCGTCCCGGTAATTGCCGATCAGAAACGGGGATTTCGGATCATGCAGACGGCTCTGCGCCAGCACCCTCGAAGGCTCCGCATTGGCATAGCAGTATCTGCACAGATGCCTGCAGGTATTGTAAGCGCCGATGTCGCAGGAGAGATAACAGCTGCATTCCGCCCGCGCCCCCTTTTTCTTCGGCGCATGCAGCCGTCTGCCGATGGCTTTTTCGTAGTCCCTCAGGCGCATACAGCCGCCGCAATCCGCGCCGTAGGCGGCCAGCTCGTCCCCCTCGGCGCAGGGCTTGACCGTCATGCCGTGGGCGGAGGCGATCCGGATGATCTCCCTGCCCAGCGCCAGCCTTTGATCCCTGGGTACGGTCTGCGCCTCGGGAAAGTTCCTTCTCACCTTCGGATAAAGGTCGATGAAGCTGATCACCGCGGTTTTCGTATAGCCCTCCAGCGCGGACGCGATCTGCGCAAAGGCGCGGAGGTGATAGTCCGCGGAGTACCGCTCCGAGAGGAATATCGGGTCATACCGCCAGCCTATAGAGTTGACGCCGACCCGATCGGACAGCCGCCTGAAATCCTCCAGCAGACGATGCTTGTCCGGCACGTTGGGTTCGATATCCCGCCCATAGGGGGTAATGGTGAAAAACCAGTATTGCCCGTAATCCTTCAGCAGATCCAGATAAGGGAACATCGGCGCGGGGTTTTTCGTGCAGAAGCCAATCACGTCCACAACGGAGGGATCCAGCCGGTAGCGGCTGACCTGATTCGGGTTATAGGGATTGCGGACGCAGACAAAGCCCTCTTTCAGCCTGTTCGCAAACCATGCCGCATAAAAGGCCGGGATATCCGTCCTCTGTCCCGTATTGATGATCATGCCGTTTCACCGCCTTTTTTCCTGCAATTTTTCAGCTTCCCGCCGACGGGCGGGGCCGCCGCCCCCCGCGGTCAGGGAAGCTCTCCGGCTGCCCGATCCCCGGGCCTGGGCGAAATCCGGGGAGCTCACAGCGCGGCTTCTTCGCCTCCCGGCTCCAGCTGCCATTGGATCAGCTCCAGCAAGATCGGCTGGAGCTTTTTTGATTTTTCCGAGAGCTCATACTCCACGCGGATCGGCACCTCCAGATATTCCCTCCGCCGGACCAGCCGATCCCGTTCCAGCTCCTTCAGGGTCTGGGAGAGCATGGTATTGGAAATGCCCTTCACATTGTGCAGCAGCTCATTGTACCGGCTGGTGCCGTTGGCAGTGAGGGAGCACAAAACCGGCAGCTTCCATTTGCCGCCGATACTCTCCATCGCCGCCTGCAAGACGCATTGCTGCGTACAGGGACAGTCATGCCGCTGAGACATATGTATTCCTCCCGCTCAGATATTCCTTCCTTGCTACGCTTTTTTTCGGTTATTGACAGCTAACCGCCTGTCCGCTATCATCATAGCAGGTAAGGAATCCGTTGTAAAGCCTGAATCATTATCTGGATCCGAGGGGAAAACCGAGTAGGTTTTTCGTCTATGGGCAGAATGAGAAGGGGATAAGGGTCAAGGGGGAAAGGAATGGGCGTCCGCGGTTTTCCCGTCAAAGCCCTGCAGGGCATGTGGCGAAGCGCTTCGACCCCACCGGCGACCCGGCTTCCTTTGGAAGAGACATCGCCGCGCTGCTTTGCGGGCGGCGTCACGACAGAGAGAGGAGAAAACCTATGCCGATCATGAAAGTGACCCAGGAGAATTTCGAGGCCGAGGTGCTGAATTGCGGAACGCCGGTGCTGGCGGACTTCAACGCGGACTGGTGCGGCCCCTGCCGCGCCATGCGCCCGATGCTGGAGGAGCTGGCGGAGAGCGTACCGGTCTATAAGATCGTCTCCATCGACATCGACGAGGAGCGGGAGCTGGCGGAGGAATACGATGTGACCTCCATTCCCTGCCTGGTGCTGTTCAAAAACGGCGAGGAGGCAAACCGCAGCATCGGCCTCATCAGCAGGGACGCCATAGCCGAGCTGGCGGGGAGCTGAAGGATGCACGATATCGTCATCATCGGAGCGGGAACGGCGGGGATGACCGCCGCCATCTATGCCCGCCGGGCGGCGAAGTCGGTGCTGGTGCTGGAGGCGGTGAGCTGCGGAGGGCAGATCCTCAATACCCCGGATATCGAGAACTACCCCGGAGAGGCGCATATCTCCGGTTATGACTTCTCCGCCAAGCTCCAGGCCCAGGCGGAAGACCTCGGCGCGGAATTCGTTTTTGAAAAAGCGGTGGAGATCAGAACGGAGGGCGGGATAAAAACCGTCGTTACGCCAAAAAACGCCTATCCGGCAAGGGCGGTGATCCTGGCTGTCGGCTCCGAAAACCGAAAGCTGGGGCTGGAGGATGAGGATCGCCTGGCGGGGAGAGGCGTCTCCTACTGCGCGACCTGCGACGGGAATTTCTATCGGAACAAGGTCGTCGCCGTGGTAGGGGGAGGCAACACCGCCCTGGAGGACGCATTGTATCTTGCCGATCTGGCGCAAAAGGTGTACCTTATCCATCGGCGGGACAGCTTCCGGGGTCATGCCGTCACGGCGGCGCGGCTGGAAGCGCGGCCCAACGTCGAGATCATCCGCAATGCGGAGGTGACGCGCCTCATCGCCGATAAGCGGCTCAAGGCCATCGAGGTCAAAGACGTGCTGAACGGCGGGACGCGCAGCATAGAGCTGAACGGGCTGTTCATCGCCGCAGGCCGGGCGCCGGGAAACCAAAGCTTCGCCGGGGCGGTGCCGCTGGATGAGGCGGGGTATGTGCTGGCCGGTGAGGACTGCCATACGGGCACGCCCGGGATCT
The DNA here is from genome assembly GCA_045223835.1 of Oscillospiraceae bacterium. Classification (GTDB taxonomy): domain Bacteria; phylum Bacillota; class Clostridia; order Oscillospirales; family Oscillospiraceae; genus UBA1774. Next base: position 6,083 of record JBGUZS010000162.1, read on the forward strand.
TCGCCGCCGGGGATAACCGGACGAAGCTCCTGCGGCAGCTGGTGACCGCCGCGGCCGACGGGGCGATGGCAGCGACGGAGGCGGTAAAGTATCTGGGCGAATAAGGAAGCGCGGGGAAGCTTTCCCGGACAGCGGTCGGGAGGACGGCAGCCGCCGCCCTTCCGGAAACGGAATGAACGCGGAAATCGGACGGGTCGAGCGGGAGCAGGTATTCCATAGGCTGCCGGGAGCATACGGTAGGAGCGTATGGCCATGCGCGCTTAATGTATAGGGGGAGATGGGCATGAACGGGATTGACGAGGTCTTTGACCTGCAGGCATATATGACGCGAGGGGTGGAAAACCTTGTGGCGGACGCCATCAGGGCTACGCTGAGGAACCCCAGGGAAAGCGCCTTTCTGCTGAAGTTTGCAGCGGCCGCAAAGGCCGCCTCCAAAAAACGGAGAGCAGCGGAGGGGGCGGGGGAGCATATCCCACCCTTCCTGATCGCCAGCATTACCAGCAAATGCAACCTCCACTGCGCAGGCTGCTACTCCCGCTGCAATCAGGCCACGGCGGATTCGGAGCCGGTCAGTCAGCTCACCGGAGAGGACTGGCTGCGCATTTTCGACGAAGCGGACGAGCTGGGAATCAGCTTCATCCTGCTGGCAGGGGGAGAGCCGATGCTGCGGAGGGATATTCTCGAGGCGGCCGGAAAGAAGCCGAATATCCTGTTCCCGATCTTCACAAACGGCACCTTTATGGATGAAGGCTACTTCGCCCTGTTTGACCGATGCCGCAATCTCCTTCCCGTCATGAGCATAGAGGGGGAGAAAGAGACCACGGATGCGCGGAGGGGCAGAGGCGTCTATGACCGGCTGATCGCCAACATGGACGAGCTGAAGAAGCGGGGCCTGATCTTCGGCGCTTCCATCACCGTCACGACGCAGAACCTCCGGGAGGTCACCTCCGCCTATTTCCTGAAGGAGCTTTCCGACCGGGGCTGCAGGGCGGTGATCTTCGTGGAGTTCGTCCCGATCGCCGAAGACAGCCGGGAGCTGGCTCCCGGAGACGGGGAGCGGGAGTATCTGGCCGGGACCATCGCCCGTCTGCGGGCAGAGCATCCGGAAATGGTCTACATATCCTTTCCCGGAGACGAAAAAAGCGCCGGGGGCTGCGTCGCCGCGGGCCGGGGCTTCTTCCACATCAATTCCCACGGCGGCGCGGAGCCCTGCCCCTTCTCCCCGTATTCGGATGTGAACATCCGGAACATGTCTCTTCGCGAAGCCCTGCGTTCGCCGCTGTTCCTGGCGCTGCAGGAGGGCGGCCTTCTGGCGGACGATCATGCGGGAGGCTGCGTGCTGGCTGAGAAGCGCGAGCTTGTGGAGAAGCTCCTGGCCGGGAAGACCGTCTGACCGGCTGCCGGAAACCGCCCGCCTCGCCAAGGCCGGCATCCCCGCGGCAAGGGGGGAGAAGCTGGTGACATGCCCGGATCCGCCTCCCGGGAAAATATCTGGTGCTTTTTTTGCCCGGCTATGGTATGCGTGACGCGAGGTGAATCCCGTGAGACTACTGTATGCCGAGGATGAGAAATCCCTTGCGAGGGCGGTTTCGGCGATCCTAATCAAGAACAATTACTCCGTCGATGTGGTCTATGACGGGGAAAACGCCCTGGACTATCTGGAAACGGGAAACTATGACGGGGCGATCCTGGACGTCATGATGCCAAAGCTGGACGGTATCCAGGTGCTCAAACGGATGCGCGCCCGGGGGGACCGCACGCCGGTGCTGTTGCTCACCGCCAAGTCCGAGATCGACGACAGGGTTTCCGGCCTGGACAGCGGAGCCAATGACTATCTGACCAAGCCCTTTGATATGAAGGAGCTCCTGGCCAGGATCCGGGCGATGACCCGGGTGCTTTCTGTGCAGCCGGACAAGAGGCTGACCATCGGAAGAGTCACGCTCGACTGCGCCAGCTACGATCTTACCGGGCCGGGCGGAAGCCATAAGCTTGCGGGAAAAGAGTTTCAGATGCTGGAAATGCTGATGCGGAATCCGCGGAAGCTCATCTCAACGGAAGCCTTTATGGACCGGATCTGGGGCTATGACAGCGAGGCCGAGCTGAATATCGTTTGGGTTTATATCTCCACTCTCCGGAAGAAGCTGAAGGCGATCGATGCGGATATTGAGATCAAGGCCCAGCGCGGCGCGGGGTATTATCTGGAGGTCCGGTCATGATCCGAAGGCTTCGGAATAAGTTTCTCCTTGCGGCGATCGCCGCCGTCTTTCTCGTTCTTCTGGTGCTGATCGGCTCCATCAATGGGCTCAACTACCGGAGTCTTGTCCGGGAGGCGGACGGCACCCTGGAGATTCTTGCCCTGAACAAGGGGTCCTTTCCTAGGCAGATGTTTCGCCCTCTGGACGAGCCTGCGGAGGGGAAGGATGCGCCGCCGGATATAAACCCCGGAGAAATGCCCGGGCTGCCCCGGGGCGGCAGCGGGGAGCTCGCCTATCAATCCAGGTATTTTACCGTTTGGGTCGACGAAGCGGGAAGCATCCTGCGGAGCAATATGGAGAATATTGCCGCTCTGACGGAGAAGGAGGCCGCCGCGCTTACGGAGGCAGTCTATGCCGGGGGACGGACGAAAGGCTTTTCCGGCGGTTTCCGCTATCGCCGCACCCTCTGCGACGGGGAAACGATGCTGATTTTCCTGAATTGCGAGAGGGAGCTTTCCACCTACCGCATGTTCTTGTATGCCAGCATCGGCATTTCCCTGGCGGGCATCCTCGCGGTATTCCTTCTCCTGCTGCTGTTTTCCGGCAGGATCGTGCGCCCCATCGCGGAGAGTTATGAAAAGCAGAAGCGGTTCATCACGGACGCCGGGCATGAGCTGAAAACGCCCATTACGATCATCCGGGCCGATGCGGACGTCCTGGAATCGGAGCGGGAAGAGGAGAATGAATGGATCACGGATATCCGGCGGCAGACGAACCGGCTGGCGGAGCTCACCGCCGACCTCATCTATCTCTCCAGAATGGATGAAGAGAACGCCGCCCTCCGTATGGAGGACGTTTCCCTCTCCGCGCTGGTGGAGGAAACTGCGGATTCCTTCCTGTCCCTCGCCCGCTCCCGGGGCAAGCCGCTTCATTCCGTCGTGACGCCCGGGCTGCGCATGACCGGGGATGAGAAGGCCCTGGCCAAGCTGCTTTCCGTTCTGCTGGACAACGCCATGAAGTATACCCCGGAGGGAGGAAGGGTGGAGCTCTCCCTGGCTCAGGCCGGAAAGAATGCGCGGCTTATCCTAAAAAACAACACGCTGCCCATGGAAAAGGGAAGCGCGGACCGCCTGTTTGCGCGGTTCGCCAGGGGAGACAGCTCCCGCAATTCGGAATCCGGCGGCTTCGGCCTGGGACTCAGCATCGCGAAGGCCGTGACGGAAGCCCACCGGGGAAGGATCCGCGCCGAATCCGAGGATGGGGAATCCCTCACCGTAACCGTCGAATTGCCCCTCTCTTAGCGCTGCTGCGATCAATGAGGGCGCGCTGCGAAATGACTCGCCCCCGTCAATGGGAATCCCCGAAGGGGCCGCGGAGACCCGTTTTCCACTGCAGGGGACGGATACCCGCGCCAGTGCGCACTGGTTCGGAATGACGGGCGGGAAGGGCGTTTCGCAGCGCGCCCGGTTTTGTGCAGGCAATGAGCGAGTCAGCGTACATCCAGGCGCGCCTGGATGTACTCCGGCACCTCCTCCGGCGCGATGCCCAGGGAAACGGCCAGCTCCCCGAACAAAAGGGCTTCTCCCTCCCGCAGGAAGCGTTCATCCACGACGCCGAGCTTTTTCTTGTCTTTGATCGCCTGCTGCTTTTTCGCATAAATGGACATGGTCATTTTCAGCAGCTCCGCCGCATCGCAGCTGTTGATGGAAGCAAGATAGCGACCGCTCAGCTCCCGCAGCGCGCGGAATTCTGCCGGCTTCACGACGATGCCCGGGATCTGGTCGATGAGCGCGTTTGCTTCTGCAGAGGTGAGCACCGGGCGCATAAAGACCTTGCCGTTGACGGGAGTATGGATCGTGCAGCGCTGATACAGCGACTGCAGACAGTAATAGGGCTGACCGTTGATTTCCTCCGCCTTCTCCACGCGGCAGACACCGGTGCGTCCGTAGAAGATCAGCTCTCCGGGATGGAACATGGCTCCGCCTCGCTCTCCCCGATGGCCGGCGTACTCAGCTCCCGCAGCGTCCTGCGGATAACGAATGCGGCAAGGATAAAGGTCAGAAAATCGGAAACGGGCATGGAATAGAGTACGCCGTCAAGGGCGAAAAACAGCGGAAGGATGATCGCAAAGCCCACGCCGAACACCACTTCGCGGGTCATGGAGATCAGGGTGGATGCAAGCGCCCTTCCGATGGCCTGAAGATAAATGAACGTCCCCTTGTTGACCGTGGCGAGGACCATCATACAGAGATAGATCCGGAAGGATCTGATGGCAAAAGCAGTATAGTATCCGCTTTCATTCGACGCGCCGAACAGCGCAATCAGCTGCTTCGGGAACAGCTCGGTGACAGCGAGGGCCGCGAGCCCCACCAGCGCTTCGTACTTCAAAAGCAGCAGGAAGAGCGATCGTGCCCGGTCACGCCGACCGGCGCCGATGTTATACCCTGCCACAGGGATGCAGCCTGCCGCCATGCCGACCGCAATGGAGATCACGATCTGGAAGAACTTCATCACAATGCCGACTACGGCCATGGGAATCTGCGCATACGCCGTCTGGGAGAAAACCGGATCAAGGGCGCCATACCTGCGGATCATATTGTTGATGGCCGCCATCGCCGCCACCAGGGAAAGCTGGGAGAGCAAGCTGGTCAGACCGAGGGGGATGAACCGGCGGATCAGCGGTCCCTTGAGCATGAAGGACCGTTTCGTCAGCCGCACCGCCTTCATATGGAAAAGATACCATACCGCCAGCACAGCCGTGAGAATCTGCCCGAGAATGGTGGCGATTGCCGCGCCCATCATGCCCCAGCGCAGACCGTAGATCAGGATCGGGTCAAAGACGACGTTGAACGCCGCGCCTGCCAGCGTGGATGCCATGGCGAATCTCGGGCTGCCGTCCGAACGGATGATGGGATTCATGGCCTGGCCGAACATGTAAAAAGGAATGCCGACGGTGATCCAGAAGAAATACTGCTGCGCTTGGCGAAACGTTTCCTCGTTGACCGTACCGCCGAACAGGGAGAGGATCCGGTTGGCAAGCGTCAGATAAAGGATTGTGACCAGAATTCCGCCGGCAAGGGAAAGAATGATCGCGTTTCCGATGGTCGCCCCCGCGTCGTCTTTTTTGCCCTGACCCAGCAGGATGCTGACAAATGCACATGCGCCGTCGCCGATCATGACCGCTACGGCCAGCGCCACAACGGTAAGCGGGAATACGACAGTGTTTGCCGCGTTGCCATAGGAGCCAAGGTAGTCGGCATTGGCAATGAAGATCTGGTCGACAATGTTGTAAAGAGCCGCGACCAGCAGCGAAATGACGCAGGGGATCGCGTATTTGCGCATGAGCACGCCGACCGGTTCGGTTTCCAGGTATTTGTTGGATTTCTGTTCCAAGGGGAACCACCTCCGGAAAAGAGATAAGAAAGCAGCAGATTGCGCCGGACAAAGCCGGACTTACGCAATCTGCTGCTCGCTTTTCTTTATCATACCGCATTTCCGTTCCGTTTTCAAAGGTTCTTTTTCACGAAAAAAACAGAAAGAACGGAAGCAGAATTATCGGAAGCGCTTCCCTTCGGCGGGGCTGTGGCCATCCGGAACGGGCCGCGGTGGGCGGCAGCCTTTCGGCGGAAGACCACTGCCTATCGATCAGGGGCGCCCCCCTTTGCCGCCGAAGCCGCCCTGGCCGCCGGGAAAGCCGCCCTGGCCGCCGGGAGCGCCTCCCTGACTGCCGGGATCTTCGCCCTGGCCTCCGGGAAAGCCCCCCTGACCTCCGGGGAAGCCGCCCATTCCGCCGCCAAATCCGCCCATTCCGCCGCCCATCATCTGGTTGGGGAGGGAGGTGACCTGCTGCCCGTTCACATAGACGGCGCCGCCGGTGAAGGTCGCGGTGCCATCGTAATCGAAGGGGGAACTGCCGTTGACATAGACCGTTCCGCCCGTGATGAGGATATTGCCGTTGGAGTCGATGCCGTCCGTATCCCCGGCGCCCATGCTGATGGTGATCGTGCCGCCGGTGATCTCCACGGTGGGGGTATAGGCGGTGGATTTCCGGGCGGCGTTGACGCCGTCATCCGAGGCCTGAATGTCGATCTCCCCGCCGCTGACGAGGACATAGGTTCCCTCGATCCCCTCATGGGCGATGATGTGAAGCTCTCCCCCGGCGATCTCGACCTTTTCGTCCGCGTGGATGCCGTCGTCCCCGCTCTGGAGGGAGAAGCTGCCCGCACTGATGAGGATCGAGCCGTTGGCGTGGACGGCGTCATCCAGGGAGTTGATCTGGACCGTTCCTCCGTCGATGATGACGGAAACGCCGGCCTTGACGCCCTTATAGGATTCCGAAGCGCTCGTGTTCCTTGCGCCGGAGCCGCCGCCCGCCGTGACGGTGATGGCGGAGTTTGCGGCAGTGAAGACCGTTTCGGCCTGGATGCCGTCATTGCCGGCGACGATGGTGAGACTGGAATTCTCCGCGCTGATATAGCCGCGGTCCGCGTCTTCCTCATTGTCCGAGCGGACGCCGTCGGTTCCGGCCGTGATGCTGACCGCAGCGTCAGAGAACCGGACGGAGTCCTTCCCGTTCAGACCCACGTTCTTTGCGTTTACGGCGAGGTCCTTGGCCGTGATGACCAGATCATCCTTGGAGACGACGGCGTGCTTGCAGCTGCCGGTGATGGTGAGCTTGCCCTCGCCGTTGATGGTCAGATCCTCCTTGCTGAATACGGCTGCATCCAGCGTTGTATCGCCGTCGGTGACCGTGTAGTCTGCCCCGTCGGAGATCGTGTTCTCCGTACCGGCCGCCGCGGTGATGAACACCTTGTCCGCGCTGCGGACATAGATCACGGGTCCTTCGGCATTGGTCAGCGAAGCGTTTTCCAGCACGAGCTGGACCTTGTCTTCTTCTCCGACATCCACTATGAGCATTTTGTTCTCATAGGTCCCGCTCAGAATATAAACGCCGGCTTCCGTGATGGTGAGATCATCCTCCGGCGTCAGCCGCACCGCCGCCGAAGCATCGTATTCGCCGGAAGCATCCCGGCCGGATACGGAGGTGTCCACTTCTGCGGAAAGCAGGACTGCCGCGGCAGCGTTCTCCGTACCGGAGACTGTGCCCGCTGCGGGGGAAACGACCGCGGGCGATTCCCCCGAGGCCGGCGTGACGACGCCGCAGCCCGCCAGCAGGGAGAGGGCGGCAAACAGCGCGGCGGCAAATGCCGCGATGATCTTTTTCATAGTTCTTCTCCTCCTTCTGTTGCGTTCAGGAATGCAATTTCGAGATTTCCGTTTCTGCACCGCAGGGCGTCCAGGAATTCCTGCAGCGCAGCGGTATCCTTCATCTCGATCCGGTAATCCAGCTTATACAGGCTCCCCATATTGGAGGTTTTCGCCTTGACGAGCTTCCAGGTCTTCGTATACTGCGCGAAGAGATCGTCGAATGCATCCGCGAAATGCAGGGATTCCGGCACGGTGATATGCAGCTCTGTGCAGCGTTCGCAGCGCATGGGCACCCGGCTGAGCAGGGCGATCACTGCGGAGGCAATGACCGTGAACAGGAGCGCGATGCCCAGGTATCCCGCCGCGCAGGCGAGGCCGGCCGTCATGACGAGGAAAATCGCGGAAATATCTCTCGCCTTCCCCGCGGCGCTGCGGAAGCGGACCAGGGAAAAGGCGCCCGCTACGGCGATCCCGGTCCCCACGTTGCCGTTCACCATGAGGATGACCGTGGTGACGATGATCGGCAGGACGACCAGGGAGATCAGGAAGCTCCGGCTGACGCCGCTGTCCCGCCGCAGCGCCAGCGCCGCGACGACGCCGCAGATCCCGGCGAACAGCAGGCAGAGCAGGTAAGTCCCCACCGAAAAGCTCCCGGTCAGTATGCTGCTAAAGATTGACGACATGTTTGCTTCCTCCTTCTGTGATGGGTTTCGGACGTCTGGCTTCTTCGAGGAAATGGGTGTATGCGGCGCCGTATTTGGAAAAGCTGCCCGGCAGGATGCCCTCCGCATCCAGAGCGTCTGCCAGCCACAGCGGCATCGCGCCGCCGGTCTTGATTTCCAGCAGTACCGTGCCTTCCGGAAGCAGGCTGGTCCCAACGGAACCCGAGCTGAGGTACAGCTCCTGCTGACGACAGCGGATGCCCCGGTCAAAGGTTAGGCGGAGATCGGGATGATCCTCCGCGAACCAGGCCTCCCGCTCGCAGGCGATCAGCATCGCCGGCTTCGGCCATCCGTACAGCCTCATGGCCCAATCGAGCTCGGACATGATCTGACTTTCAAAGGGCTTGATTCCCTGCTCCAGATAGCTTTGCGCTTCGGCGAGGGTCATGACCGCGCGGCGTTTATAGACCACACCCTTGTATTTTTTCTTCAGCTCCAGAAACACCTTCGAGTCCTCTGCCGCCGTACCATAACTCCGTAGCCGGAGCTTTTCTTTGTAATCTGCCGCTTCTATGGAATTGCGGATGATGCGGTGATCCGGCGTATCCAGATAGAGGCTCATCACCGTGCTGCGGCCGAATTCATCCGGCTTCAGATGGGTCCCGATCCGCCGGAACAGCGCCTCGTACCGGCATTCGGACAGGAGATACTTTTTCTCGATCCTTTTGAAGATGCAGGTCGTTTCCATTTGGAGCACCCCCTTTCTCATGCTTGCGGCCTCATCTTAGCCCATGTAACTTAATCGAACTTTAAACCAAAAGCTTTTTTTGCGCAGACAAAACAGCCCGCCCGGGCAGGGCAGGGGAAGCGTGGCTGCTTTGGCCGGGAGAGCGTTTGAACAGGGGAGGAGGCGGGGGATTTTTGCCCGCATCGCCGAAGGGAACGACTTCCCCAATCCTTCCCAAATCATCAATATATTGTGGAAATAAACGTTTGCGAAGGCACACAGGCACTACTTGCATTCTTCCGGCTCATATGGTATTGTAGTTTGGAAGGATTTTGCTGGTCTTTTTTCCGGGGGTTTGCGAGGGGATAAGCCATAGCGCAGCGACGTATCCAAGGGATCAGGAGAAGGCGCGGCGCGGGAGAAGGCGAGGTGATTTGCGCGCATGGGGAGAACAGGCAGGCGGGAATATGACGCGGTGGTGGTCGGCGCCGGCCTGACCGGCGCGACGATCGCCCAGAGGCTGACGGAACAGGGAAAACGCTGCCTTGTGCTGGAAAAGCGCCCGCATATTGCCGGAAACGCCTATGATGTCGAGATCGACGGCATCCGGGTCCACCGCTACGGCGCGCATATCTTCCATACCTCCGATCTGCGCGTATGGGAATATGTTTCCCGCTTTTCCGACTTCAACCGGTATATCCATGCCCCCGTAGCCAATTACCGCGGCCGCATCTACAATCTTCCGTTCAATATGAATACCTTCTCCCAGCTATGGGGGGTGGTGAGTCCGGAGCAGGCGGAAAGCAAGCTCCGGGAACAGCGGATCCGGTATGAGCATGAGCCGCGGAATCTGGAGGAACAGGCGCTGAGCCTTGCGGGGCGGGATATTTATGAGACGCTTGTCCGCGGCTATACGGAAAAGCAGTGGGGCCGGCCCTGCACCCAGCTGCCCGCGTTTCTGATCCGAAGGCTGCCCTTCCGCTTTTCCTACGATAACCGGTATTTCAGCGATCCTTATCAGGGGATCCCCTCGGAAGGCTATACGAGGCTGGTGGAGCGGATGCTGGAGGGGATCGAGCTGCGCCTCAACACCGATTACCTCTCCCGGCGCGGCGATTTTGACCGTCTGGCTGAGCGGATCGTGTTCACCGGTCCCATCGACGCCTTCTTCGCCTTTTCGGAAGGACATCTGCAGTACAGGACCCTCCGCTTTGAGGACGAGCATCTGGAAACGCCGAACTATCAGGGCACGGCGGTGATGAATTTCACAGATCGGGAAACGCCCTATACGCGGATCATCGAGCATAAGCATTTTTGCTTCGGACAGCAGCCCAACACCATCATCACGAAGGAATACCCCATGGAGTGGACGCCGGAGGCGGAGCCCTATTACCCCATCAACGACGAGAGAAACACAGCGATCCTGAAACGGTATCAGGATAAAGCGCGGCGGGAGACAAGGGTCAGCTTCTGCGGCAGACTGGGCGAATACCGGTACTATGATATGGACCAGGCGGTGGGCGCGGCGCTGGCGCTTGCCGATCGGCTGCTGAAGGAATGAGGACTGGGATGGGCGATATCGCGCTCTATGTATGCTGCCATCGGGAATCGGAGATTCCCGCGCATCCGCTGCTCCGGCCGATCCAGGTGGGCGCGGCGCTGGCCGAGCGGCGTTTTCCCGGTTTTCTCCATGATGACGAGGGCGAGAATATCTCCGGGCGCAATCGTGCCTACTGCGAGCTGACCGCCCAGTATTGGGCCTGGAAGAACAGCGATGCGGAGTATTGCGGGTTTTTCCATTACCGTCGTTTCCTGTACCCGGATACGGCGGCGAAGCGGCCCTATATCCTCAGACCGCAGCCCACCGGGGCGATGCTGAAGCAGCTGGGGTATGACGATTTTGCCCCCTTGATCCGGCAGTACGATCTGATCCTGCCCAAACGGGAGGAAATGTTCATCCCGGTCCGGGAGCACTATGGGCAGGCGCCGTTTCATCATGGGGAAGACCTTGCGCGCATGGAGCGGCTCCTGGCGGAGCGGTATCCGGATGACGCGGCGGCGGCAGATGCCTATCTCTCCGGCACCGCCCAGGTTTTCGGCAATATCTTCATCATGCGCCGGAGCGTGTTCGAGACCTATTGCGCATGGCTGTTCCCCCTGCTGGAGGAATTCGACCGCCGGACGGATACCGGCGGCCGGTCCGGGCAGGAAGCGCGGGTGGACGGTTATCTGGCGGAGCGGCTCCTGGGCGTTTTTGCCGCGGCGCACGGGGAAACGCTGAGTATGCTGGAGCTGCCCCGGGTCATGTTCTGCCCCGGGACGGAATACTGGAAGAAAAGCTTGCTGAATGCGCTGCTTCCGCCGAACAGCCGGCGGCGCAGCGCGGCAAAGAGGATATGGCGCGGA
>JBGUZS010000163.1:0-2024 GCA_045223835.1 Oscillospiraceae bacterium
GTGATCTACGGGGTGATCCTCCTGCTGCGGTATCCCCTGCTGCATATCTATACCGATGACGCGGCGGCGGTGGAGGCTGCCATTATCCGGCTCGTTGTCCTGGGCGTCCTGTATTCCACAAACGGCCTGATGAACGCCATGACCGGCGTGGTCCGGGGCCATGGGTACAGCATCCTGCCCACCGCCCTGACCCTGGCGGGGGTCTGCGGCTTCCGCCTTATCTGGATCTATACCGTGTTCGCCCGGCATCATGACCTGCGCATCCTGTACAGCTGCTATCCCCTTTCCTGGATCATCACCATCATCGCCCAGTTCATCGCCTATTTTGCCCTGCGGAAACGGGCCGTGGAGCTGAACGAGGCCCGGTACCGGGCGGAGCACCCATCCATAAGCGAAGCAGGAGGCTGACCGCCTCCTGCTTTTCCTTTTTCCGGATCTATTTCTGCCCGTAATAGGCGTTTTTCCCGTGCTTCCGGAGATAGTGCTTATCCAGCAGCTCCTGCTGCATCCGCCCGGCTGCGGGGTTCAGCGCCATGGCGTGCCAGGCCATAAAGGCCACCTCCTCCAGGACCACGGCATTGTGCACCGCCTCCGCCGGATCCTTGCCCCAGGTGAAGGGGCCGTGGCTGTGCACCAGCACCGCCGGGATCTCCATGGCGTCCCGGCCCCGGAAGGTTTCGGTGATCACCAGGCCGGTTTCCTTCTCATATTCCCCGGCGATCTCCTCCGGCGTCATCTTCCGGGTGCAGGGAATATCCCCGTAGAAATAATCCCCGTGGGTGGTACCCATGGCCGGAACATCCCGCCCGGCCTGGGCAAAGGTGGTCGCCCAGCGGCTGTGGGTATGGACGATGCCGCCGCAGCCGGAAAAGGCCTTGTACAGCTCCAGGTGGGTTGGGGTATCGCTGGAGGGCTTCCATTTCCCCTCCACCACCTTTCCGGCGAGATCCACCACCACCATATCCTCCGCCCTCATCCCCTCGTAGGGCAGACCGGAGGGCTTGATGACCACCAGGCCGGAAGCCCGGTCGAACCCGGAGACGTTGCCCCAGGTGAAGACCACGAGCCCCGCCTTCGGCAGCCGGAGATTCGCCTCCAGCACCTGTTCCTTCAGCGCTTCCAGCATGGCCTTACCTCAGCTTCCAGGCCAGATCCGCCAGGAACAGGTCCTTTTCCAGCTGCTCCACGGTGGTATCCTTTCCGATATGGACGAACTCGATATCCATCATGTTCGCCCAGTCCTTCATCTGTTCCGCGGTGACGTCGTAGCTCAGCACCGTATGGTGGGCGCCGCCGGCGGTGATCCAGCATTCCACGCCGGTGGTGAGATCCGGCAGGGCCTGCCACATCACCCGGGCCACAGGGAGATTGGGCATGGGCAGGATGGGCTTCACGCACAGGATATCCTGGCAGATGAGCCGGAGCCTTCCGCCCATGTCGATGAGGCTCACCACAATGGCGGGTCCCGCCTTGCCCTCGAACACCAGCCGGGCGGGATCCTTTTCGTTCATGCCGATGCCCAGATGGTGGGTCTCGATCCGGGGCTTATCCGCCGCCAGGCTGGGGCAGACCTCCAGCATATGGGCGCCCAGGCTGTAATTCCCGTCCTCCCCGAAATGATAGGTGTAGTCCTCCATGAAGCCGGAGGAGCCGTTGCCCCCCTCGCCCATGGCCTTCAGGATCGCGGTCATGGCGGAGACCTTCCAGTCCCCCTCCCCGCCGTAGCCGTAGCCCTGAGCCATCAGGTGCTGGCTGGCAAGACCGGGGAGCTGCTCCATGCCGTACAGGTCCTGGAAGGTATTGGTGAAGGCTCTGCAGCCCTCCGCGTCCATCATCCGCCGGATGGCGATCTCCTCCCGGGCCTGATAGCGGATGGCGGCGGTGTTGTCCGTAGCGATATCGTAGGCGGCGGCATACTCGGACGCCAGGGCGTCCACCTCGGCCTCGGTGACGGCGTTCATCTCCTTCACCAGGTCTCCCACGGCCCAGGTGTTCACCTGCCAGCCCAGCTTGATCTGGGCCTC
>JBGUZS010000164.1:0-6159 GCA_045223835.1 Oscillospiraceae bacterium
GGAAAAAAAAAAGCCCCCCAATACCCAACACCACCACAAAGCCGGCAAGCCGTTTTCGGCGTACATCCTCCGGATAGGCAGAGAGACGTTCACGGATCTTGGTGACCAAACCATAGGCATCAAAGAACAGCAAGCCGTTTGTCGCCTCCGCAAGGGCGTATTCGGGTATGGTAAGCCACTGTTCCATGCTCAGGACCCCATCCGGAGATCCCACCTTTTGGGAAAAGAACTCGCTGATGCGCATCACGCCTTTTCGGGCACCGCCCACAGGGGACAGGATCTCCCGGCGAATGCCGTGGTATTCCCGCGGAAGCTTGGCATATGCGCGTTCCAGCAGGAAGGCGGATCTTCTGCCGAGCACAGCTTCATCCGGAAGGAAGAGACAAAAACCGGGTTCAAAATCATGATCCCTGGATACCGCATCATCATAACCAAAGCACTCCGATCCGCTGCCCATCAGCCCCGCAGCCAGCAGAGGGAGTTCTTCCGGAAACTCTTTTTTCAGCATCGGCATACCGAATTCCTCGAAGAACGCCCGGGAGAGTTCAAGCCCGTTCATAGATCTGCTCCGCCATTTTATTCAATTGCTCAGCAGTTTCCCGGTCTCCGTAATCCTGAAACCCTGCGGCACATTTCTCGCAGACAAAGGCATAATACCCGTCCTGATTTCTCTTTGTATCCAGCAAAAGGTGTCTGGCTCGCTTCAGAAGATCGCCGATTTGTTCTTCGCAAGCCTCCCTTCCCTGTTCAGCATCCAGACAGTCTGCCAGGTTCAGGCAGGTGATCGCCTGTTCCAGCTCGCCGCCGGGAACCGATTTCATTTTCTCCAATGCGAGGGCGAAGAGATCCCGGGCTTCGGAATACTTTCCGAGGGCCGTACAGCACAGTCCCATATTGTTGTACAATCCCCCAAGCAGGTCAGGGGCTGCTTCATTCGCCTCATAAATCGTCTTTGCCCGGGCAAAGAGCGGCAGAGCTTCCCCGTCCTCCCCAAATGCGCTGTAAGCCGTTGCAACATTGACATATGTGGTGCCGGCGCTGAGATGATCGGAATAATTCAGAGCTTCCAGCAGAGCGATGGCCTCTTTCCCTGCGGAAAAGGCCTTTTCCTGCTGATCGTTTTTCCGGTAGTGTCCGACCAATTCGTTGCAGATCAGCAATTGCCCCTGCAGATCGCGGCCCAGCTTCGCTTCCTCCAGCCAATAGAGAAGATGGCGCTCCGCGGCGGAATAATCCCGTTTAGCCAGGTATTCGTCCAGCTTTGCCAGCACCCTTCGCTGCGGAATGCCCTGAGCGCGGTTTTGCAAATCCGGTCCGCATTCCAGCGGGCATTGCGGCTCCAGATAATCCTCCGGACCGATGGCTCCTGTGATCCTGTTCATAGCTGTCCTTTCTGCATTTTCGGGCAAAAACGCCCAGCGTACTCCATTCCGTTTTTCGTAGTTTACCAGATACATGTCTCGCCATCAATACGAAAATCATGGGGATTCTTTCTGTTGACTATTGTAATTATCAACCGTTTTGATATGATAGATACAGTTAAAGCAGAATTGAACGGAGGGGTTTATGATGAGCAAAAAGTATGCAGACCTGGCAAAGGAGATCCCGATCCACGGAAGGAACGGAATCATCAAGCTCGGCGCAGAGCTGGAAGAGAGTTTTTTCGGATGGGACTCCTTCTCTGTCAGATATTGCTTGGTAGACGGATGCGGAATGATCCCGGAGGAGATGGATAAGCAGCATGTCCATGACTATGATCAGATCCTGCTGTTTATCAGCTCCGAACCTGCGGATATGCTCAATCTCGGCGCAGAGGTCGAGGTAGATATGGGTGCAGACAATATCAGGCATCTGGTAGCCATTCCGTATGGCGTAGCTGTGCCAAAGGGGACCCCCCATTTTTCCCCCATCGTCCGGAGGCTGGATCGTCCGTTCTATTTTCTGACCATCAATTGTACCGGAAAAATGTCTGCCTCGCCCGCTGATCCTGAGGCGGTGCCGCAGAATGGACCATGGAACAAATTCTTTGGGGAATTCAGCAGCTGTTTCCAGCATCTGACTTTCGCTGCGAATGATCCCTACCATTATGGTTCCGAGCGGAATCAGGCGTCCGGCGGCATTTCGTCGCTCCTGAAGGGCGGCGAGGACTCCCCCTTCAAGCTGACTACCGCATGGACTACGATACACCGGCCCCATGACCTGGGTCCCTGGAGAGACGACGGGCTCCATCACCCGCATGTACATCAGGAGTCCGACGAAGCCCTCATTCTTCTCAGCCTGGATCAGAGCAACCTGACCGATCTTCATGCCGCCGCCGATTTCTGCATCGGAGAGGACGGAGATGATCAGGAGCATTATCTCATCACGAAGGCGACCGCAATGACCATGAAACGCGGCACCTATCATCTGCCTTTGAAATACCTGCAGGTCGACCGGCCCTGCGTCTTTTTCTCCATCGGCGAACGCTGATCGCCGGTGCGTACAGGAGGAGGGCAAGATCCGACTATTCCGGGAAAAGGAGAGCAATGCATGGGAAAGCTGGATGCGCTGCATGAAGCCTGCAAAAGCTGCAATGCATGCCGCTTGGGAGAAACCCGCACCAATTTGGTTTTCGGTACCGGAAATGAGCATGCCGGGCTGATGTTTGTCGGCGAGGGACCAGGCGCGCAGGAAGATTTGCAAGGGATCCCCTTTGTCGGCCGGGCCGGCAAGCTCTTGGACGATATGCTGGCCATGTTTGATCTGGATCGATCGCAAGTCTATATCGCCAATATTGTGAAATGTCGTCCCCCCGGAAACCGCGATCCTCTTCCGGAGGAGCGGGATGCCTGCTACCCATGGCTGAAACAACAGCTGGAGCTTGTGGATCCCAAGCTTGTCGTATGCCTCGGGAGAATTGCAGCCATGCGGTTTATTGACCCGAACTACCGTATCTCTCAGCAGCATGGGCAGTGGGTGGAACGGGAGGGGCGCGCATTTACGGCGATCTATCATCCGGCCGCTCTCCTCCGGGACCCGAGACGCAGACCCGAAGCCTTCGATGATATGAAGGAGATTGCCCGGAGACTGAAGGAACTGAGCTAATCGTCTTCATCTTCCGGATAAAGAAAAAGGATGAAAAAAAGGCGCTGGTCAGGCGGTATATCACCTGATGCAGCGCCTTGTTCTTCACAACGCCTATTCAGCAGACGACGCGGAAGAACTTTTTCTTCCCCCGCTTCAGAAGGATCCCGTTACCCTGCAGGTCCTCACGGCTGAAGCTCATGGAAATATCCTTTACCCGTTCGCCGGCAGCTTCAACCCCTCCCTGCTCAATGTTCCGTCTGGCATCACCCTTGGAGGTGCAAAGGCCGGTCAGTGTCAGCAGTTCAATGACCCCGATCCTTCCTTCTTTGAATTCCTTATCCTCCACCGTGAAGGTGGGAATATGCGCAGAGTCGCCTCCGGCGGAAAACAGCGCCTTTGCAGCTTCCCTCGCCTTCTGCGCTTCTTCTTCGCCATGGACCATTTTGGTCAGTTCAAAGGCGAGGATATCCTTCGCTTCATTCAGGCGGGCGTCCTTCCAAACAGCCATTTCCTCGATCTGCTCCAGTGGCAGGAAGGTAAGCATCCTGATGCATTTCATCACGTCCGCATCGCTGACATTGCGCCAATACTGGTAAAAATCATAAGGACTGGTTTTGGCCGGATCAAGCCAGACGGCATTCCCGGCGGTTTTGCCCATTTTGTTCCCCTGGGAATCCGTCAGCAGGGTGATGGTCATGGCATAGGCGTCTTTGCCCAGCTTCTTGCGGATGAGCTCGGTACCGCCCAGCATATTGGACCACTGATCATCGCCGCCGAACTGCATGTTGCAGCCGTAATGCTGGAACATATGGTAAAAATCATAGCTCTGCATGATCATATAATTGAACTCCAGGAAACTGAGCCCTTTTTCCATGCGCTGTTTGTAACACTCTGCGCGAAGCATATTGTTCACGGAGAAACAGCTGCCCACTTCTCTCAGCAGCTCTACATAGTTGAGGTCCAAAAGCCAATCCGCATTATTCAGCATCATCGCTTTCCCGTCACCGAATTCAATAAATCTCTCCATCTGTCGCCGGAAGCATTCCGCATTATGCGCGATCGTTTCCGGCGTAAGCATTTTGCGCATATCTGTACGGCCCGAAGGGTCTCCGATCATGGTCGTACCGCCGCCGATCAGGGCAATCGGCTTGTTTCCCGCCATCTGGAGGCGTTTCATCAGCGTCAAAGCCATAAAGTGACCTGCGGTCAGGCTGTCTGCAGTGCAGTCGAAACCGATATAAAAGACCGCCTTGCCCTCGTTGATGAGTTTTTTGATCTCCTCCTCATCCGTGACCTGTGCGATAAGTCCTCTGGCCTTCAATTCATCGAAAAGCGTCATCAGTAGTTTACCTCTTTCGTATTTCCTTTTTGAATTCCCGCGCCGCGTCAATCAGTTCGCCGGCGCCTTGGAGCGTGGTTTCTGTAACCGTTTCCCCGCCCATGAGCCGGGCCAGTTCGCTTTGTCTCCCGGGGTCATCCAAACGGCTGATTTTTGTAAATGTTCTGCCTTCGTGCTGGGTCTTCACGATAGAAAACTGGGTGTCCGCCATAGCGGCGATCTGTGGAAGATGCGTCACGCACAGCACCTGATGGTCGGAAGCGAGAAGCGCCAGCTTCTCCCCTACTCGCTGCGCCGCAACGCCGCTCACCCCGGTATCGATTTCATCGAAGACCAGGATATCTTCTCCGCCGCCGCGGAGAACATTTTTCAGCGCGAGCATGATGCGGCTCAATTCGCCGCCGGAGGCGATCCGGCTCAACCGTCCAAGCTCTTCTCCGGCGTTTGCGGTGAGGAGAAAACAAACGTCCTCCATACCGCCGGAGTCAAATCCTTCTCCGCCCTTCGGCGAGAATCTGACCTGGAAACGCGCGCCGGGCATACTCAGATCGGCCAGCTCCCGTTCCACTGCACTGCAAAGTCCTTCGGCCGCTTTGCGCCTGCCGAGGCTCAGCAGTTCACCGATATGCAGGAGTTCCTGCCTGATCAGCTCCAACTCTGAGGAGAGCGCTTCTGCCCGTTCGGAGAGGGTTTCAACATCCTCCAGTTCATTCCTGGCTTTCTGCAGACGGGCCAAGGCTTCCTCTATGCTGCCGTATCTTCGGTTCAAACGGCGATAAACCGCGAGCCGTTCCTCAATCCGATCCAGTTCACCGGGAGAGCCCTCCAGTTCCCCAAGGGCATCCCGGAGCTGGTCTGCCAGATCCTCAGCCCGGTATCGAAAATCACCGATGTTCTTGGCCAGCTCGGACAGCGATTCCGCAAAGCGCGCAGCTTGCTCCGCCGAAGCTTCAGCCGTAAGAGACAGAGAGACGATCCCCTCTTCCTCATCGTTCCCATGGAAGCAGACGAAAGCCCGATCCAGTTTATCACGAAGCTTCTCCCGGTTCCTCAATACGGTTTCCCTGGAGCGAAGGGTTTCCTCTTCCCCCGGCACGGGTTCGGCTTCTTCCAGCTCCCGGATTTCTCTTCGAAGCTTTTCCTCCCGGTACTCACGATCCGCATCGGATCTTCGCACTTCCTCCAATTCATTCCGGAGAGCGGTAAAACGGCGGTATCTCTCGCTGAAAGCCTTTCTCTGGGACGTCAACCCCCCAAAGGCATCCAGATAAGCGCAATGGTTCGATTCGCTGAGCAGGCGCCGCCCGTCATTTTGCCCATGTACATCGAAGAGAATATCGCCGAGCGATCTGAGCTGGGCGGTCGAGACCGGTACTCCGTTGATCCGGCAGGCGGTCTTCCCCTCTGCAGTGATCCGCCTGGTAATGATCAGGTCTTCATCCTGTTCAAAGGGGATCTCCGAATCCTGAAGCCATTCTGCGGCAGAGGCGGATATGCTCAATTCCGCGCTGATCAGTGCAGCCTGCGTGCCGGTGCGCACCAGATCCTTGGATGTTCTTCCGCCCAAGACCGCGCCGATGGCGTCAATGATGATGGATTTTCCCGCTCCGGTTTCCCCGGTAAGCACATTCAACCCGGGGCCAAACTCCACATCTGCCTGCTCGATCACCGCGATATTCTCTATATGCAGCAAGTCCAGCATACATAATCCCTCGTATCAGAGGAGCTCCTGCAGCTCCTGGTGAAAACGGATG
>JBGUZS010000165.1:0-13020 GCA_045223835.1 Oscillospiraceae bacterium
GAACCCACGGGGAACCTGGACGGGGAGAATACGAAGATCGTCATGGAGATCCTCCGCCGCCTGGCCCATGAGGAGGGCCGCTGCGTCGTCGTGGTGACCCACGATCCCGAGGTGGCGGATACCGCCGACCTGATTCTGCGGATGAAGGACGGAGAACTTACGGCGGCGTGAAGTACAAAACATGCCCCCCGGCGAGCGCCGGGGGGCATGCGGATATCCGGGTCTTACAGCTTGAACAGGATCTTCAGATAATTCCAGAAATAGTAGGGCACCAGGTAGTCCGTATGGTAATAGTCGGACAGGGCATAGAGGATGTTGTTCTTCCTGGGATCCGTACCGTAGGAGAAGCCCTCCTGCTCCGTGAGGAGCTTTATCTGCTGCCGCATCCAGGGGCCGTCCGTCATGCCGCCGCTGGCGGCATAGATGAAGAAGGGGAGGCCGGGGTTCGCCTTGATGGGGGCGGTGATGTAGTCCACGATCTCCTCATCCGTGAAGGTGGGGAATGGGCCGCTTCCGGGAGGCATGGGCAGGGGCTTGTCCCCGGAGATGCCGCCGCTGGTGGGGCAGTACCACCGGAAATAGGGAAAGGCGTGGTGGAACATCCGCCAGGTCCAGGCGGCGCCCCGGGAGTACCCGGCGAAGGCCCTGTGGTCCCGCGCGGCGATGATGCCCGCGTCGGAGGGATCCTCCAGATAGGTATTGAACCGCATCTCCACCGCAGGGATGATATCCCGCACGATCTCCTTGTAGAAATAGCCGGGGATGCCGGGGGTCCAGCCGTCCCCCGCCTCGGCGCCGCCGGTTTGGATCCGCACGTCCGCGTCCCGCATGGGGTCCATGTAGTAGGTGATGAATACGATGATGCAGGGGTCCAGCTCCCCGGAGTCAAAGAGCATATCGAACATGTACTTGTTGCCGCCGATGGCGAACATGGCGGGCTCGCAGGTGTTGCCGTGCTGGAAATACAGGACGTTGTATTTCCTGGTTTTGTCCTCCTTGTCATAGCAGTAGGGCAGGTAGGCGTAAGCGGTCTTGCGGTAGGTCTTGCCGTTTTCATAAACGGCGGTGGAGTAGTCGATCCGTTCCACGGTGCCCATTCGCTGGGGAACGCCGGTGCGCAGATAGGGGTTTTCCTCGAACACGGTCTCATAGGCCAGGACTTCGCCGGGTTTCGTGATCACTTTCCGGTATTCGCTCATAACTGCCACCCTTTCATTTTCGTTGCCGTATATTTTTTCTGCTTCCTGCTTTCGTTCATCCCTTTGTCCAGGGCAGATCCCGGGCCGCCGGAAAACCGTAGGCGCTCTCCGCGCTCTCTACCGCCCGGACGATGGCCTCGCTGATCAGCTCCGCCGCCAGCATGCCCACCACGTCCTGGTCCGCCTTCACCCTGCCCGCGGAAACAGCATAGATGCTGTCCCCGTCGAAGGAGGTGTGGACGGGGCGGATGGACCGGGCGTAGCCGTCGTGTCCCATTCCGGCGATCTTGCACAGGGCGGCCTTGTCAAAGTCCCCGTTGGTGAGAATGACCGCCAGGGTGGTGTTGTCCGCAAAGGCGTTCTTCACCGCCCGGATGCTGGAGGCGATCTCCTTGGGGGAGCTGCGGAAATCCCCGTGGTCCGCCGTGAGCAGACCGGCGATCTGCCGCCCGGTCCGCCAGTCGAAGATGTCCCCCAGGGCGTTCAGCGCCACCACCGCGCCCAGCTTCAGATCCTCGATCTGTACGGCATAGCTGCCGATGCCGGTCTTCATGCAGGTGGCCATGCCCCCGATCTTCCCCACGGTGGCGCCGCAGCCCGCGCCGTAGTTCCCATCCCGGTAATTGGGCGCCTCCAGGGCCTGCTTTGCCGCGGCGTAGCCCATGGCCCCGTCCGGCCGGACAAAGGGGTCCCCCACGGTGAGGTCGAACAGGTCCGACTGGACCACCAGGGGTACCTTCGTCACCCCCACGTCGAAGCCCACGCCCCGTTCCTCCAGGCATTTCATCACGCCTCCCGCAGCGTCCAGGCCGAAGGCGCTGCCCCCGGCCAGCACGATCCCGTGGATCTCCTGGGCAGCCATGAGGGGGTCCAGCAGCTGGCCCTCCCGGGAGGCGGGACCGCCGCCCCGGATATCCAGACCGGCGCGCATACCCTCCTCGCAGAGAAAAACGGTGCAGCCCGTACCGGCTGCCCGGTCTTCCGCCTGGCCGATCTTCACCGGCGCCAGTTCCGTAATGGGGATTTCCCGCATATGCCTCTCTCCGTTTCCCAGCGGGGAGGGTCCCCGCTGTTGGGTGTTTTCTTCCTCGAGCGTACCACAAAAACGAATCCGATGCAAGAACAGGCGAAGACCCGCCCCGGTATTCCGGAGCGGGTCCTGTAAACCTGTTTGGCTTAGTCTGCGCCTGTTGGGTTATTTTCCGGAGATGGTCAGCTCCTTCACCAATACGGCGGGCGCAGCGACGGAGGGCAGACCGATCCGGGGCAGCTCCGCCTTATCGGACAGGGCGGTGATGTTTTTCAGCAGGTCGAAGAAATTGCCGGATACCGTGAAGGAGCGGACCGCCGTGGTCTTCTTCCCGTCCTCCACCATGAAGCCGGAGCTCTGGAGGGAGAAGTCCCCGCTGATGGGGTTGGCCCCGGCGTGGGTGCCCCCCAGGGTGTCGATCCATACCCCATTACCGCATTTGGCCAGCAGCGCCTCCTCCGTCAGCTTGCCCGGAGCCAGGACCAGGGTATAGGGCTGGATGGAAACGGGGGAGTCGTAGCCGGAGCGGGAGGCGTTGCCGGTGGTCTGCTTCCCGGCGGCGTGGGCGGTGGACAGGTCGTAGAGCAGGGTGTTCAGCACGCCTCCGTCGATCAGATCCTTCCGGGCGGTGGGGCTGCCCTCCCCGTCGAAGGGACGGGGATAGACATTTTCCGGATAAAAGGGGTCGTCCGTCAGGGTCACCAGCTCTGAGGCGATGCTTTCCCCCTCCTTCCCCTTGAGGGCGGAAAGTCCCTTTCGGGCGTTCTCCGCGCTGAAGGCGGAGGCAAAGGTGAGCAGCAGGCTGTACATGGCGCTGGGGGCGAAGATCACCGGGTATGCGCCGGTGGGGGCGACTCCGGCTCCCAGCTTGGCCGCCGCCCGGGCGGCGATCTTCTCGGCGGTCCCCTTCAGATCCAGGTCGGCCGGATTTCCGGCCTTGATTTCGAAGTCCTCGTTATCCTCTGTCCCGTCGGACACCACGGCGTCCAGGATGACCGCGTCCACCGAGTTCGTCCAGGAGAGGTCCACCCCCCGGGAGTTCATCAGGCTGGTCTGGGTCTGCAGGGTGACGGCCTGAGTGGAGCAGCGGTCCGTGATCTTCTCATGGGAGACCTTCAGGGCTTCGTTTGCCGCCAGGGCCGCCTGCATCAGCTGATCCGGGGTGAGGACGGACATCGCCATGGGCTTGCACTCCGGGTAAGCCGCGCCGCCCTCGGCGAAGAAGACCTCCGCCTCCTTTTCCAGGGTGAGGGCATTGTCCCTGGCCCGCCGGACCAGGCTCTCCGCCTGTTCCGGGGACAGCTCCTGGGTGCCGGCGGAGCCCATATGCCCGCCGACGATGCAGCGGAAGGCCACCCCGCCGGTGAGGGAGGCGGTGAAATCCGTGGGCTCCCCGTTGAACAGGGAGACCTCGCTCTCCTCCTTGGAGGCGTAATACAGCTCATAATCCTCGATCCCGGCCCGCTTTGCTGCGTCGGCGACGAAGGTTTTGAAGTCTTTGAATTCCATTGCTTCCTCCTTATCTTCCGCCCACGGTGATGGACGAAACCCGGATCATGGGCTGGCCCACGCACACGGGCACGGAGCCGCTGGAGGAACCGCACATACCCTCCGCCAGCAGCAGGTTCTTGCCCACCATGTCAATATTCAGGATGACGTCGGAGCCCCGGCCCACCAGGGAAGCCCCCCGGACGGGTTCGCAGATCTTGCCGTTCCGTACCAGGTAGCCCTCCCGCACGGCGAAATTGAATTCCCCAGTGGTGGGGTTGACGGAGCCGCCGCCCATGGCTGCGGCGTAGAGGCCGTTGTCGATGGAAGCGATGATCGCCTCGTTCTCATCCGGCCCTTCTCCGATGAAGGTATTGGTCATGCGGGAGGTGGGGGTGTATTCGAAGCTCTCCCGGCGGGAGGAGCCGGTGGGGGCGAGCCCCATGCGGCGGGCGTTGAATTTATCGATCATATAGCTCTTCAGCACGCCGTTCTCAATGAGTATATTCCGCCGGGCGGGGGTGCCCTCGTCGTCGAAGTTCAGGGAGCCCCAGGCATTGGGGATGGTGCCGTCGTCATAGGCGCTGACCTTTTCCCCGGCGATCCTCTCCCCCAGCTTCCCCGCAAACTGGGAAAGGCCGAAGGCCACGGAGGTGGCCTCCAGGGAGTGGCCGCAGGCCTCGTGAAAGATGACGCCGCCGAAGCCGTTGCCGATGGCCACGGGCATCACCCCCGCGGGGCAGTACCCGGCCTCGGACATGACCACTGCCTGCCGTGCTGCTTCCCGGCCCACGGCGGCCGCATCCACCTCTTTTTCAAACATCTCCATGCCCATGCGCCGGCCCGGATTGCAGGAGCCGGTCTGGGTGCCCCCGTCCTTGTCATCCGCCAGGGCGGTGACGGCGATGCGGGTCCGGATCCGCCGGTCCGTTGCCCGGAGTCCCTCGGTATTGGCGATGAGGATGTTCTGGTCCGTATCCAGGAAATTGCCGGTGACCTGCCGGATCCGCTGGTCGTAGTCGTAGGCTCCCCGGCAGGCAATGCGGAGGATATCCACCTTTTCCCGGTTGGGGACGGAGGAGGGGACCACCTGCACCGGGTGGATGTTGGCGTATACCCGGTCCCGCAGGAGGATGCTGAGCTCCGCCTTTCCTTCCCCCAGGGCCTGGGCGGCCTTCCGGGCGCAGCGGATCAGCCCTTCCTCGGAGAGATCGACGGTGGTAGCCATGACGCTGCGCAGGCCCTTGTACACCCGCACCGCGGCGCCGCTCACCACGCCGTCGCTGATGGCGTCCACCTTGCCGGATACCATGCTGATGCCGTGATTCATGGTGTTTTCCGCAAAGATCTCCGCATAATCCGCCCCTGTGCCGGCGGCCGCCTCCAGGACCTTTGCGCAGATTTCCCTTGATATCATTCCATGACTCCTTTCCTTGTAAGGAATGTCCTGCTTTCCGCACCAGCTTACCACAGAATCCCGTCCGCTGCAATCCGGGTTATGCGCCGCGACGCCGCGCGGATATGCCGATCCCCCTCCCGGAAAGGAGGGGGACCGGCGATGGATGGTATGGGAAAGGACAGGAATCTTGATCATACCGGGGCGGATCAGACGGCAGGCCGCTTCTCCGGGTGCTTCGTGTAGTAGTCCTCCAGGGCGGCCTGAATGGCCTCCTCCGCCAGAACGCTGCAGTGCATCTTGTAGGCGGGCAGCCCGTCCAGGGCCTCCGCCACAGCCTTGTTGGTGAGCTTGCTTACCTCGGCCAGGGGCTTTCCCATGATGAGCTCCGTGGCCATGGAGCTGGAGGCGATGGCGCTGCCGCAGCCGAAGGTCTCGAACTTCACGTCCGTCACCACGTCGTCTTCGATCTTCAGATACATCTTCATGATATCGCCGCACTTGGCGTTGCCCACCTGGCCCACGCCGTCCGCATCCTCGATCACCCCAACGTTCCGGGGATTGCGGAAGTGATCCATAACCTTTTCGCTGTATAATGCCATTTTTCCTTCCTCCTTACAGGATGAACGGGGTTTTGCCCGCCTGCAGGTCCCGCCAGATGGGGGAGAAGCCCCGCAGATATTCCACGACCTCTTTCACGTTCCGGATTAGGTAGTCCACGTCCTCCTCCGTGGCGTCCTCCCCCAGGGTCAGGCGCAGGGAGCCATGGGCCACGTCGTGCACCCGCCCGATGGCCAGCAGCACATGGCTGGGATCCAGGGAGCCGGAGGTGCAGGCGCTGCCGGAGGAGGCGCAGATGCCCCGGTCATCCAGCAGCAGGAGAAGGGATTCCCCCTCGATGCCCTCGAAGCAGAAGTTCACGTTCCCGGGCAGCCGCTTTTCCTCGTCCCCGTTCAGGGCGGAATGGGGGATCTCCCGGAGACCGGCGATGAGCTTGTCCCGCAGGGCCCGGAGCCTGGGCGCCGTCTCCGCCATGCTCCCGGCGGTCTCCTTCAGGGCGGCGGCCATGGATGCAGCGGCGGCTACGTTCTCCGTCCCGGCCCGCCGCCCCCCTTCCTGGGCGCCTCCTTCGATGAGGTTCACCAACCGGACCCCCTTCCGGGCATAGAGAAAGCCGATGCCCTTGGGCCCGTGGAACTTATGGGCGGAGGAGGAGAGCAGGTCGATGTTCTCCGCCTTCACATCGATGGGCACATGGCCCACCGCCTGGACCGCATCCGTGTGGAACAGGACGCCGTGCTTCCGGCAGACGGCGCCGATCTCCCGGATGGGCTGGATGGTGCCGATCTCATTGTTGGCGTACATGACGGAGACCAGGCAGGTATCCTCCCGGATGGCCGCCTCCAGCTCCTCCACCCGGACCAGTCCGTCCTCGTGCACCGGGAGAAGGGTGACGGAAAAGCCCTCCTCCTCCAGCCGCTTCAGGGTATGCAGAACGGCGTGGTGCTCAAAGGCGGTGGAGATGATATGAGTCTTTCCCGCCCGCCGGCCAAGGGCTGCGCCGGTGCGGAGGGCTTGGTTATCCGCCTCGCTGCCGCCGGAGGTGATGGTGATCTCTCCTGGGGCTGCCCCAATCACGGCGGCGATCTCCCCCCGGGCCTGCTCCAGGCGTTCCTTCGCCCGCTGCCCCAGGGTATAGAGGCTGGAAGGGTTGCCGTATTCCTCCTCCAGACAGGCGGTCATGGCTTCTATGGCGGCGCGGCTCATTCTGGTGGTCGCGGCATTGTCGGCATAGATCATCGTTTCTCGTACCTCCCTTGCGGTCTTGTCTGCACTATACACCTATTCACCTACTATGTCAATAGGTAAATATTTTGCCAACCCCTTGATTTTTTGAATCACCCTGCGGTATGATAGGCAAAACGGAAGGGGGGAAGCGCCATGATCTCCACGAAGGGACGCTATGCGCTGCGGGTGATGATCGACCTGGCGGAGCACGATGGGGAGGAGTATCAGCCCCTGAAGGATATTGCCGCCCGGCAAGGGGTCTCCAAAAAGTATCTGGAGATCATTGTCAAGGAGCTGGTGGAGGGCGGCCTGGTGGCCGGGGTCAGCGGCAAGGGCGGCGGGTACCGGCTGTGCCGCAGACCGGAGGACTACCCCATCGGGGAGATCCTGGAGCGGATGGTGGGGCCCCTCTCTTCCGTATCCTGCCTCACCGCCGACGCGGATCCCTGTCCCCGGGCGGCGGACTGCCAGACCCTGCCCCTCTGGGCGGAGTATGATAAGCTCACCCATGATTTCTTCTACGGCAAGTCTCTCCGGGACCTGCTCCGCCGGGAATGAAGTCTGCCGATCAAAAATCCCGGTCCGCCGAAGGGCGGGCCGGGATCGATCTGTATATCGGGCTCTATTCCATCAGTCCGTATTTTACCTTGATCCGGTCCAGCTTCTCCAGCATGGGCTCCGCTGCCAGCCAGAGGAAGAATACCGTGGCCGCGGCATGGACCAGGTCTACGGGGAAGCCGGAGACGTAATAGGTGAGAAGCAGCTTCCAGTTCAGGGTGCGGGCATAGCTCAGGGCGGCATAGGGATTCATGATGCCGCCGTAGATCACCAGAGAGGTGATCGCCCCGAAGATGCACAGGGAGATCCGGCTTCGGCGCAGCAGGCCCTTCCGGAACAGCACCCCGGCCAGGAAGCCGATGATCCCGGCGGAGAACATCTGGAAGGGGGTCCAGGTGCCCTGGCCGAAGAGGACGTTGGAGGCCACCATGGTCATGGCGCCCACCAGGAAGCCCGTCTCTCCCCCAAAGGCCACCCCGGCGATGATCACCAGCGCCAGCACGGGGGAGAACATAGGCAGCATGAAAAAGGCGGAACGACCCACCACGCCGATGGCGCAGAGGACGGCGATGATCACCAGCTCCCGGGCCTGGGGCTTCCGCCCCTCGAACACCAGGAAGAAGGGGAGCATGGTTTCCAGCATGATCAGCAGGGCGATGAAATAGTATTTTCTTCCCCCGAGGTAATAGACGCCCACGAAGATGGTCAGGGGAATCAGGAGCAGGATGCAGATGGCGGCGGCAATGGTCCGCCGGGAGAGCTTCCGCTTCTCCTTCGGCGTCTGGATGCGCGCCGGCTTGTTCGCCCTCCGGCTGAAGGAGAAGGCGCTGATGAGCAGGCAGACCACCAGCAGGAGGTAAAGGGGAATGTTTTCGTAGGCCGCCGTGGTGAGCCCGTCCTCCCGGATCAGGGAGGAGAGGTCTTGCTGGGAAAGGGTGTAAATAAAGAGGATGAGCGCCCCCAGGCCGCTGAGACTGCCCAGGAGGATGCGCCACAGAGGCAGCCTTTTCGGCTTGGCGTCCGCGCTGTCCTCAGCGGGCTCGGGAAGGGGAGGCGCTTCTTCCGGAAGCTCCGGCTCCGGCGGCAGGCTTCCGCCGCAGGCGGTCATCACGTCCCGGGGTGTCACCGCGTCGGGGAGCAGACTCCGGGCCATGCGGTTGGCGGAGGTGGTATAGAAGCTGTTGCCGGAAAAGAAGGACCGGGGCCGTCCCTGGGAGACGATGTTCCCGTCGAAAAACAGAGCGCAGCGGTCCGCGTAGGCGGCGCAGAACTCCACATCGTGGCTCACCATGAACACGGTGACGCCCCGGCGCCGGAGGGTCCTCAGGATCACGGCGAAAACCTGCTTGAATTCTGCGTCCAGCCCCTTGGTGGGCTCATCCAGCAGAAGGATCTCCGGGTCCAGAAGCAGCACCTTGGCCAGGGCCGCCCGCTGCTGTTCCCCGCCGGAAAGGTCGTAGGGATGCCGGTCCAGCAGCTCCTCCAGCCGGCAGAGCTGAACCGCCCGGGCCACCCGGGCCTCCTGCAGGGCTTTCTCCGTTCCCGTGCCCCGGAAGAGCTCGAACAGGTCCTCCCGGACAGTCTTTTTCACGAAAAGCGTCTGGGGGTTTTGCGGCAGGGTGCCCACCCGGCCATACAGCCTGACTTCTCCCCGATAGGGCTTCTGCAGGCCGCCAATCAGGGAAAGGGTCGTGGTTTTGCCGGTGCCGTTGCCGCCCAGGAGGGCCAGGAACTCGCCCTTCTTCACGGTGAGGCTCACGCCCTTTACCACGTCCGGCAGATCCTTGTCGTATTTGAACCATACGTCCTCCAGGGCGATGGCCGTGTCCTCCCCGGCGGAGGGAAGCGGCTCTGCCGGCAGCGCCCCCAGGGGATGCCGCTCCGCGTAGTCCGCCAGCCAGTCCCGCCCGTCCCGCACGGTGATGGGGCAGGGGGCGGTGTCCTCTGCGCTGGCCCACACCCGCATGGCGGTGGGCATGGCCAGGAACATCCCGTGGCCGCTGCCCCGGAGCTTTTCCCCCACCTCGCCGGGGGTCCCATCCGCGATGAGCCGGCCCCTGTCCATCACCAGCACCCGGTCGGAGAGGGGGAAAGCCTCCTCCAGCCGGTGCTCCGTCAGGAGGATGGTGGTGCCCAGCTCCCGGTTCACCTTGCCGATGGTGGCCAGGAAATCCGAGGCGGCGATGGGGTCCAGCTGGCTCGTCGGCTCGTCCAGGATCAGCACGGAGGGCTGCATGGCCATGATGGAGGCCAGGTTCAGGAGCTGCTTCTGCCCCCCGGAAAGCTCCGCGACATTCTGATAAAACCAGGTCTGGATGCCGAAGAAGGAGGCCATCTCCGCTACCCGGCTGCGGATGGTGGGGGTATCATACCCCAGGCTCTCCAGGCCGAAGGCCAGCTCATGCCAGACCTTGTCCGTAACGATCTGGTTCTCCGGGCTCTGCTGCACAAAGCCGATGCGCTCGCTCTGGGCCCGCTGGTCCAGCTCCGGAAGAGGCCGGCCCTCAAACAGGATCTCCCCCCGCAGGTCTCCCGCCGGGGCCAGCACGGACTTGAACTGCCGGAGCAGGGTGCTTTTTCCGCAGCCGGAGGGGCCGCAGAGGGTGACGAACTGGCCCTGGGGAATGGAGAAGGAGAGGTGGGAAAGGGTATCCTGCCGCTGCTCCGGGTAGGCGAAGCTCAGGTCCCGGACCGCAAACGTTTCCATTTCACATCCTCCCTTCCGTTCAGGATCAGCGGAGTCAGGCACAGGGCCAGGTAGACCAGGAAAAAGCTGAAGGGGAAGGGACCGAAGCCTGCTCCCCTGATGCTGGGGTAATACCGGAAAGCCAGCGCGCCGCTGATCCATCCGAAGACAATGTACCAGCAGCAGAAGCCGATCCAAGTCAGGGCATAGGCATCCCGGCTGTCGAAGCGGTAGATGGAAAAGGCGCTGCGCCCCGGAAGGCCGTAGCCCCGGCTCTTCATGCTGTCCGCCGTTTCGATGGCGTTCTCCAGGCTCCAGGTTACCAGGATGGAAAAAATGGTGATCCCGTGCTTCATGCGCTGGATGATGCTGCCGTCGGACACGTCCCGCCCGATGCATTGCTGGGCGGTGCGGACGGTTTTCAGCTGGGCGGTGAATCTGGGCACAAAGCGGAGGGTCATGCTCAGAACCAGGCTCAGGGCGGGGATGATCCGCCCGAAGAGGTACACGAATTTATCCGAGGTCATGACCTCATTGTAGCAGGAGAACCACTGGACGACGCTGACCAGCATGAAGGCGGAGGCCAGGCCGTAGATGATGCTCTCCAGGGTGATGGGGTTATCGTTGGGGGTATAGGCCAGGATGGTGACGCCCTCGTGGTTGAAGGCGGGGTTCAGGACGGCCGCCAGGACCATCACGGGCAGCAAAAAGCGGAGAGAAAAGCGCAGTCCTTTTCTCCCCTTCAGGTAAAGGCTGTAGGCCGTGGCGCTGCCCAGGGAGATCACCAGGCAGGCCGGGTGCATGAAGCACATGCCGAAAACCAGCACCAGGGCGAAGTACAGGAAGTTCACCAGAGGGTGATAGCCGGAAAAGGTATCCCGGTTCTTCATTTTTCGCCGCGCCCCTTGGCGATCACCCGGAGCTGATCCCCCACGGCCTTCAGCTGGGGCCGCTTCAGGCTGGTGCTGATCTCATGGGTGAGGTATTCGGGCTCCACCCGGTCGATGATCCGTACGCATTCCGGATCCGTCCAGGGGCGGTGCCGGTCGATGCTCTGGATATGGGAATAGGAATAGCCGAAAGCGGAGAAGTATTCCTTGGGAAAGTCCCCGGGCATCGCCCCCACGGTCCTCCGGCAGTAGGCTCCGCTGACGGACTGATGGAAATGGACGCCCCGGATCCGCTTGGCCAGGTCCCCGTGCTTCTCGATCATGGAGAGGATATACCGGATCCCGTCCCCCTGGCTGCGGATGGACCAGTTGGCGTTCATCAGGTGCCCGGTATCCAGCATGATCCCCACCCGGGGATATTTGATCCCGGAGAGGAGATACTCCGTCTTTTCCGGCTCCGTGAAGGTGAAGCCGGGCCACCACTGGTTCTCCACCAGGAAGTCGAAGGTGGGCTCCACCCCCTCCAGGAGGATATTGATGAATTCAATGGCTCCGTCCAGGACCTCCTTGTCCGTGTGGAACCACTTATAGGTATACCCCTCCTCCAGGGAAACGTCCGAGACATGGAAGACCATATAGGGGGGCTTGAAGCGCAGGGCCAGGGCCAGATCGTCCCGAAACTGCCGCATCAGGTCCTCAGGCTCCGTCCCCCGGTAGACCTGGCCGATCTCCTCCCAGGAGCGGAACTTCCGCAGCAGGGCCTTTTCGTCATGCCGCCAGAAATCCAGCCAGTCCGGATAGAAGGTCATGTGCCAGCCGGAGACCAGGGAGCGGGGACAGGCGTCGTCCAGGTCGTCCGGGTCCGCGATGGCCTCGATCCCGTCCAGGCCCAGGGCCTTGATCTCCTCCGCCAGCTTGTCCCAGCTGCCAAAGGGCTTAACACAGTAGGAGGAAAGGGGAAAATTCGTACTCTGGATCACGGTCAATACACCAGCCTTTGCGCGCCGAAAGGGCGCGGGAAAATTCGCTCGACTTTTCTATTATAAGGGTTTTCCTGTCGGATTTCAAGCCGGAGCGGACAATACAGGAGCCCGGTTTTTCCTTGGGATAGGCTCAGCGGAGACCCAGCTCCGCCGCGACTTCGTTGGCCATCTCCATCAGGGATTCGTCGTATTCCCGGGAGTCTGTCCAGCCCTCCGGGATAATATCCTTTCCCTCCCCGTCCTTCTCCGGCCTGTACAGGTATGTCCCCATGTCGTCATGCTCGATCTCAACGTACCCCTTCTTTTCGTAGTTTCCGCCGTATTCCATGCCGCAGAGCCGAAGGTCCCGGTCCAGGACCGGGAGGGGGGAACCGGTGAGGTCCATGCGGTCCATATACGCGGGATTGATCTTTTCCACCCGCAGCCCCTTGTATGCGGCCAGCAGCTTCTCCGGCGGGATGTAGTGGTGCGCGCGCCTGTAGGCCTCCAGTTCTTCGAATGTCATGCTGATCGTTCCTCCTTTAAAAGCGTCGGTATTTCCAGACAGCAAAAGCCCCGGGGTTGTCCCGGAGCTTGGCGTATATAGGAATACTGAGCCCTGCCGGTTTATGCATCGGCAGGGTGATTCTTCTTCATTTCATGCCCAATCAAACGCAATTCCCCTGGCCTCCAGCCAGGCGTCGAGATCCTTTCCCACGATCTTTTCCCCGGTGATCCCGGCGGAAGCCGGGGAGGCCAGGAAGGAGATGGTCTTGTTCAGCACCGTGGGAGGCAGGACCTGCCTGCCGCTGTTCCGCATAGCCTCCGCGGCGCCCTTGGGTGCCATATTGGTATCCGTGAAGCCCCCGGGGCAGATCACGTTTACCATGATCCCCGCTTCCCGCAGCTCCTCCGCCAGGATGGCGCTCATGGCTTCCCCGCCCGCCTTGGAGGGCCCATAGGGGAGCTGGCCCGGCCGTGTGATCGTCCCCGTGCTGGTGGAGACATAGATCAGGCTGCCCC
>JBGUZS010000166.1:0-3850 GCA_045223835.1 Oscillospiraceae bacterium
GCCGCTGTCCCGGCAGGCTCCGTCGGCTGTGCCGGCGTCCGTCCGCAGGCAGAGAGGAGCAGGGTCAGGAGCAGCGCAAAACACAGGAACTTTTTCATGGGAAAGCACCTCCTATGACGGTTTTATGCCTTTATCCTATAATTTCCACGCCGCACGCCAGATGAGCGACCTGGTGTTTGCCTTTCCGTAGGTCCGGAGGGCCTCCAACAGGCGGAGGTCCGCTGCGTCCGCAGGCTCCCGCAGGCCGGATGCGCCATGGGGGGTAAAGACCAGGCATTCCGTTTCCTTGCCTCCCACTTTCTCCGTATGGGTGTACCCGGGCACAATGTCCAGAAACAGGAGCAGGTCCGTCCTTCCCGTGTAGTCCTGGAGGGAATACACATCCCGATAGTCCCCCTCCACCAGCACGAGGATATACCAATACGGGCTGAACCGATCCAGATCCGTCCCTCTGAGGGTCAGATTGCCGAGGTAATCCGCCGTCAGGTGGATGCGCAGCATGCGCACCCAGCGGGTCCCGTCCGACGTTTCGACGCCCTCCAGTTCCACCCCCTCCGGGGCGCGGACCAGCTGCGAGTACCATGTCGATCCCGGCTCAAACCGCCCCAGGCATACGGCGTCGCAGCTTTCCACCAGGTTCAGTGTCCCGGCATCCAGGCCTCTTCTTCCGCAGCCGGGGAGGACCGGGAGCAGCAGCAGTAAAGCAATCATGGGGTATATCCAGCGTATTTTCACGAATATCACCTCTTCCGCCTCCACCCTGCAATTTGACGCCGCGTCAATGTCAAAGGGTTTTTGCAAAAAGTCAAATTCAAAACCCTTATCCGTTCCCCGCCGCCTGTTCGGCGGCCAGGAGCTCCTCCCATGTCGGCGTCTCCGAAGCCGTGACCTCTCCGGTCAGAGCCAGAAGCGCGGCGAATTCCTCCATCCCCTGCGCCTCCTTCAGCGGGTATACGCTGTTCCGGGAGGAGAGGACGTACAGCGTCCCGCCGTCCACGTTGTTCAGCAGCACCAGGTATTCCTCCCCTTCCACCACGTCCCCCGGGAAGAAGACGATATGGATCTCCCGAACCACCGGCTGACCCCGCAGAGCCGCTTGGACCCGGCAATTCCAGGTGACCGTCCCTTTCCCCTCGGGGACCGATACGGAAATCGGCTCCACCGTGAAGATACATTCCGTCGCCTCCAGGATCTCGTTCACATCCCGGGAGAGGGTGTATTCCACTCCATAATGATCTTTCTCCGGAGGCGGCGCATCGGCCAGGAGAGAATCCACCCGCTCTTTCTCCAGAGATCCCGGCTCATAGCCACCCGCAGCCGTGTAGATATCGCAAGGATCATAGACGGATATATGGCGGTTGAGGAGCAGAATGACCGTGTCGCCCTTTTTGAATCCCTGCCGTCCCAGGATCACCGGGTCCTCCGCCTGCAAATAGATCCGTTCATCCCGGATCTCCCCCTTCCAGGTCTCCAGGGGGACGAAGGCCAGCATTTCCCCCCGGTCCCAGGACTCGGTCCCTGCATATTCCGCCTTTACGATATGCGTGCACTGCTGGACGAGCCGCTCCGTTTCCGCCTGGGAAACGCCGCTCCGGTCAAAGCTGCCGTTTTCCTCCGGAGCCTCTGAAACCTTGAACTCCACCCAGTATTCATCATTGAGATACAGTCGGTATAGACCCGGCCCCAGCTTGGCGTTGGTCCTCACCTGCAGTGCTGTCTCCCCAGACTCCACGTAGCGCAGGCCCAGGGTCCCGGCCATCCACTCCCGCACATGATGCCATTCTCCGTCGGCATACTTTTCAAAGCGGTCCCAGTTTCGATTGAATGACCTCTCGCAGCGCACCGTCAGTTCCACGTAATCAGGGTATAAGGGATACTCCGCCTGGGCCATGGTGAGGGTGACGGTCCCCCCGGCCCAGCTTTTCTCCCACTCCGGCTCCCAGGGGCAGGGGTGGGCTTCCTTTTGGTTGAACTGCTCCTCCGGATAGTTCAGCGCCACCCCCTCCGGCAGGAGCCCGGAGGCCTCCAGGGCGGGACAGTCCACTCCGTCGCAGTCGATCATCAGCGCTTCCCTTCCGTCCTCCAGCGCCCGTATGCCGAAGCTCACCGGCCACACGTCCATCTCCGGGTACTGCGCCCAACAGGTCTCAAAGATATCCGTGACCGTATGGGCGTTCATGAGCTCCTCCAGGTAAGCCCGTCGCTGCAGGTCATAGGCGCTCGCCCCTCTGCTCACGGCGCTCACCACGAAGCACCGCTCCTCCCCCGACGCCGTCTCCGCCAGAAGGCGGTAGGCGGGGTGCAGAGTTTTCCCCTCCGACTCATGGAGGTCGGGGATAAGCACATAGTCGAAGCTCAGCAGCCTGATCCCCTCCTCCCGCAAAAGGGGGATGAATTTCTCCGCCTGCTCCAGGGGGGAGCGGGTCTGATGCTGCTCTCCCGGCACCAGGGTGTAGCCCGTATACCGGGCGTGGAGGACCAGGAACTCCATGCTCACGGTGCCGGCATCGGTATCGTAGGTATTCCGGTAAACGCACCAGGCCGCCGAAGACGCCAGCTCTCCCTCGGGGGAGCACAGGGGAAAGCCCTTGGGGTAACTCCCTTCCGTGCTCACAGGAACCAGCAGCAGCCGCAGGTCCCGCAGGTCCTCAGAAGTAAAGCGGAAGTTCCGGAGTTCCCCCGCGTCCTCCCCCAGCGTTCCCAAAGCCGCTTCCAGCCTCTGATTGAGTACGTCCGGATCCGGGGCATAACTGGTTCCGATGATCTCCGGGTACAGGCTGTCCAGAGGCGGGAGCATCACCGTCCGCTGGCGGCTCTTCCACCCTGCCTTCTCCGGGGAAACCGGCGTGTTTTCCAGTACCAGACGCAGGGCCTTTGCCGGCAGGTCATCCCGGTCCAGCTCCGCCCCCTGTCTCAGGTCCAGGGTTCCGTTCCCCAGGCGGTAGACCTCCGCCGCGGCGTCATACTCCGCCTCCTCCCCCAGGAGGAGAGCGGCCAGTTCTTCATCGGTGAATCGCCGTTCCTCCCGCAGTTCCCAGGAGCTGCTGCTCATGGCGGGCCAGCGGGTGTCACGCAGATCGCTTTCCACGGTTTCCGGCAGCCCCGCCAGCAGCAGGGCCGCCTCCGGCCAACTGACGCGCCCGATATCGCTCAAGTCCACTGGTTCCGCGTCGGCCCGGACGGCGAATTCTGCCCAGACCCCATCCCGGATGAAGCCCACCCGGTACAGGCCCTCCCCCAGGGCGGGGAAGTAGACCATGGGCGGGGTCAGGCTGCGCTCATTCCCCGGGTTCAAGTAATAACCAATGGCGAGGATCACACCCGAATGCCGGAGGGCCTTCCAGCTGCCCTCCACATACTTCTGCAGCTCCACGTCCGCCCCGTACAGATAGGACTCCTCCCCCTCGTTGCGCATGGTGAAGCGCACGTATTCCGCCCCCACCGGCCAGTCCGCCCGGTCCATGGTGACCCGCACGCCCTGTTCGGAGACCCGGTCCCACTCCGGCTCCCGGGGGATGGGCTCGGCCAGGGGGACGAATTCATTGGCATAACCCATGGAGCTGACTGTCACCAGGTCCGGGAAGTACCCCGCATCCAGGAAGGCCTGGACGTCCAGACCCATCATGTCCAGCTGCATGTGCCGGGCGTCGTGGGTCCAGCTGGTGGCAAGGACATTCGCCCCGGGATGCATCATGCGGTAGAGCTCCAGGTATGTGTTCATATGCCTCGACACGTAGTCTCCGTCCTGGGCCCGGAGGAATCGCAGGGCCCGCTCCAGGGGATCGTCGGGCTCCGGCTCCGGGGCGGGCTCCGGCGTCGGGGTCGGCGCCGGTGTGGGCTTCGGGGTGGA
>JBGUZS010000167.1:0-20654 GCA_045223835.1 Oscillospiraceae bacterium
TAGTACAGCCAATCGTCCTTTACGCGGCTGCCGCTTCCCCGATGGACAAAGGCTTTCTCTCCTGTTTCGACATTGTATCGGTAACAGCTTGTACCGCATGAATAAACGAAACCGCCGTCAAACTCCAGCTTTCCACTGCCGACTCTATCCGCAATTATTTGATTCTCCCCGCCAGACAGATCATAACGGATCAGTGTCCCTTCTTGGAAATCGACATAATACAAACCGCCATCTCCCAGGGCAAGCTCCGCTTGCATCATGACATCACTGCAGATCACCTGTGCGTTTTCTATTGTGACTTGATATAGCACATGCTGAGTTTGGCTGTTCCAAATAGCAAATACCTTATCCCCTTCTGCAACTAAAGTGGAAATGCGCCCATCTGGCAGTCCTGCAAAGGGCTGTTCCGTATTGTTGCTCAGATCCACACGCGTGATACTGCCTCCAGCTTCGGGGACATAGTACAGATAAGCGCCAGACAAACAGGCGGCATACTCCCCGGAATCCGGAAAAGCATACATCAGAGAGTATGTATCTCCTCCGGTATATCGGTAAACCTCATAAGGGATCGTGTTCCAACCGTTGGGTGTTTGAACATAATGATACGGCATGATGAAGTACAGGTTTTCTTCAGTTTTTTCCCCTTTGCAACCAACGGAAAAAAGCAGCAAAAGAAGAGTGAATAATACAATACAGGTTTTCTTCATTACAGCTCCTTTTTGAGAAACGGGGACGGTTCCAGTTTCCCGCAATCAATGTTTAAAACAGAAAACCGGGACAGGTTTGATGATTGACAAAGGTGGGAAATCGGAACCGTCCCGGTTTATATTTGTTTTTTAAGAGTTTTGCCAATAGATCAAACTAATCCCTCTTGAATTACCATCAAACACCGTCCTTCATCTTTAGCACTATGTCAGTGGCTTCTTCCTTCATGTCATATCTAATCACCATGACACAACCGCCTCAGTCAGCAACTCTCCACAGAACACTCAGAAAAAGTCTACTGGTGAATTGTCAATCAGCAGCTGTGCTTGCTCAATACTGTCAGCGGGTGCACAGATGAGCCCACCGCCATACTCGTCAGGGACCAAAAAATAGCACGATTCAAACATTTTTGAGAAGTATAGTGTTCCGTACACATCCATGCGGTTTTTAAAGCGGTTATATGTAAACACCACCCCATAATAGAAATCTTTATCTAACTGATTCAATTCAAGCTCCACATATATTCCGGGCTCAAATACTGAGTGCCCATCGAATCCAGATAATTGGATGGTTCCACGCCAAGTATCTTTGCGAACAAGATAGTGCTTTAATTGTCCGTTCAATCGGACTTCAACAGATTTCATTTCTTGGCTCTCTGAAGAAATCCATTTTCCGCTTGTAGCTATGCTGTTATTGGAAGTAAACGGGATAAGTAGTATCAGCATAATTACTGACATGCTGATTAACACTGCAATCCATGCGCAAATATGCTTTGTTTTTCTGGTCAAAGTACGCCTCCATCAGTACGCCGGAGAAATTGGGACGGTTCCAGTTTCCCGCAATCTATGTTTAAAACAGAAAACCGGGACAGGTTTGATGATTGACAAAGATGGGAAATCGGAACCGTCCCGGTTTATATAAACCGGTTTATAGATCCCGCTTTATTTCTTCTTTTCATATTTTTTAATAACTACATATAATATGGCAACGAGACTGATGAACCCACTCAATAGGCAAATAAGCTTATCTGAACTCCGCAATACTCCCGCTGTACTTCTCATTAACCAATAATATACGTCCCACATCAGCACAAAAGAAGCCAAAGAAAGCAGCATACGTTTAGTTCCTTTAGTCTTCATATAAACTATCTCCTGAATCGTTGTAGATCCACCTAACTGATTAGAGAAACGGGGACGGCTCCAGTTTCCCGCAATCAATGTTTAAAACAGAAACCGGGACAGGGTTGATGATTGACCAAGATGGGAAATCGGAACCGTCCCGGTTTATACGTTTACCCACCAGCAGGCGCTCGCTCTTACCCGATGGTTATTCGCTCTTTGAGACAAATACCGCCTTCTCCTCAATATTTGCAAAATTGCCGGGAAGAACTGATTTGTCTCGACAAAAAAACAGAGTATCGTTCTTTATGGAGAACACAAACACGTATTTTCCATCATATGTTTCAAGATAGAGCTTCTTCTTTTCGATTTTATATGTTCCTTTAGGCGTGTATGAGCTTTCAACCGAATAAAAGAATTCAAACTGCTGATTGCACTTGAGTATCAATTTCGGCTTGATAATCTGCCCTGAATATGTACATTCGTATACTGATGATAATGCGAGGCCTTTGTTCCTGGTTCCTTCCCGATTGAGGGAAAAAACAACTACCAGTATTACAACTACAAAAACAAGAATTACCAGTATAGTGACTATTTTTTTCATTAATGATAATATGCCAAATCGCATTGAACTGGGCCACCGTTCAAACTCGCATACGGTCCATCGGCCCAGGAATGTTCATATAGTCCTAAGGTGCCCCATTTTGAAACCACTTCAAACGTTCGATGACTACGAGGATAATCCGTATAGGATACAATAATTGCACTATGATTGATGCCCGTGCAGGTTCCGTCAACCGATAGAAAATAAATCATTATATCGCCAACGGATGTATGTATCTTTGAAACTGCGCTATAACTAACGCCAGCACGATTGTCCTAATCTTCCGCATACGAATTCACCTCCTTTCTTCCGTTCTATACTGATAACGGAGAAAGGAGGTGAAACCGGACGCCGAATATTCTCTTTTTTCCCGATCAATTCATTTTTGGCGATTTGCCCAAGGAAACGCTCTCCGCTATGTGCAAAATCACGGACCGATCCAGGATTCCGCTGATTCCGAAATACATACCCGTTTCATCATCCGTCCAGATCAAAACGCTTTGCTCTGTCCCCGAACGGGAGAGATAGAGCCATCCGGCGGATCCCAGAATGCTGACTTTCTCCTGCAAATACTCTTCTCCTGCATTCGGGATCACGTCGATCGCCATCCCGTCCTGCATGTATCCCATGTCGAAGAAGATACAGCCGCCGTCTTCGTTTTGATACGTTATGGAAATCCAGTTATCCCGGCAAACCGCTGCGGATTCCTCATATCCCTCCGGCAGCCAGGTCGGACGACAGTCCGGCAATCCTGCGGTTTCTTCCCCAAAGAACCGGAAGACGATATGGTTCCTCCAGGTCTCCCGTATCCACCGCTGTATCGCGTCGCGCGCCTGGGCATGGGAGGCCAGCCAGGAAAAGGCGCAGATCATCACGAGGGCGAAGGCGGCGGCGACGGTCCATTTTGCCCGGTGATTCTGCTCCCGTTTTCGTCCCAGCCTCAGTACCGGTTCCATTTTCAACGCAAAGGCCGGAGAAAAGCTGTGCTGCGGCTGATCCTCCTGCATAAGCCCGGCAAGCAGGCTTTCTTCCACCAGAGCTGCGGCTTCCTTCAGCTCTTTTGCGGAAAAGTCTCTATTCATCCGGGCCCTCCTCCATTCGCTCCTTCAGGAGCTGCTTCGCCCGCCAAAGCAGCTTCTGGACGGACGCCTGTTTCATTCCCCAGAGAGCGGCCAGCTCGGCGGCGCTGTATCCATGCCGGTAGCGCAGAAGCAGCGCCTCCCGATAGCGGCGGGGCAAGCCGGCCATGGTGTCGGCAAGTCCCCCGTCTCCCGGCGGCGGCACGGCTGCGTCCTCCAGCTCCTCCGGGTCTTCGTCCCCGAAGCGTTTCTGCGCCCGCAGCATATCGATGGCTTTCCTCTCTGTTATGATAACGACGTAGGCCTTCGTTTCCGGACAGTCGATTTGACGGATTTTCGAAAAATGCCGCAAAACGGAGAGAAATGCCTGATGCACGGCGTCCTCCGCATCCGGTTCATTATGCAAAAGCCGCATGGCGGCGCGGAACATCAGATCACGGTAACGAAGATACAGGCTTGCAAAACGGCTCTGTTCTTCTTCCGAATCCAGCATCTGCAGATATAGAGAGAGCAATCCGCTCACCTCCCCGCTCCATAGGACGATTATAACAGCGTAGGAGGTTCGCAGCAAGGAAACGAGGGACATATGCCCGCCCATCCCGATCCGCTGCAGAAAATAAGGGACGGCGCTGACCTCCTCCAGGGGAAATCAGAGCCGTTCCGGGTTCACTCATTGAGGTTTATGCGCAGTATTTCTCATCATGGTTTTCAGGTATTGATAGATAGACCCATCCTCATCCGTCCCCCACTTCACGGTAAGCGGGTAGTTCTTATCGGTCCATTGTGTATAGAGTTCAACGGTTTTCCATTCCATCTCGTTCTCTTTGGCTATGTGTTCCTCATCCTCCGGCCAATAGACGGGCATCGCTGATGCTGCTTCCCGAAGGATCTCTCCTGCCTGCCGAACGCTTTTCTCTGTCAGAAGGTCTAACTCCAACAGCGCGTTCAGAAGGACTCGACTATGCTGTCGGCAATTCAGATCCAGATGGGTCAGATCGAATTGGCCGTTGCATGCGCTGACGGTAAGCGGATACCCGAAGCCGCTGCTGCAGAGAAATACCAGATAGGTGTCTCCCTCCTGCATCGGCCAGCAATCCTCCAGCATCACCACGGTCCCGTCCGCCAGCATTCCGCATTCTTCCACAAGCTCGATGGTATCCCCGTATCCTTGTTCATTTTTGAAGTACTTGAGCACCTTCACTTTTCGGACGGAATGGATGTTATAGTATATATCCCCGCTTTCCCCTATCCCATAGGTGTTGTCTGCAGATAATCGGTCCAGAGGCGTAACGATCGCAGCGGTGTGCGCATAACGGAACAGACCGGGATAGTCAAACTGTAAATAGTCCGCCATTCCGGAGCACCGGATGTCCGGATAGCATGTTTGATAATAGTCTTTGATCTCGGTGAACCGCCGCTGCGGCTTTGGGAAGAGGACGATCGCTGCGATGACCAGACAGACGAAGACCCCCACAGAGATAAGGATTCTCTTTATACTTCGTTGATGAGTCATTTGTCTGCACTCCTTTTGCTACATTTGATGTTTACAACGATTTTCATTACTGTTGACACCATTGCCTATGAAGCTCACTTTTGTCATATGTCGATGGTACGTAAGCGATTGAAAGACCTTGATACATTACGGAGAACGCAGGCATATCTTCTGGGTGCATAAGTCCCAGTATATGCCCGAACTCGTGTACCGTAGTTTTTTTTATACAAGTTTCCACATCGTTGGGCCCAAATTCATAGGACTGATTTACCGCTGCTAGAATATGTCCGGGATAAACATAAAGATAAGCGTATTCCCAGTTTGTTGCGTCTGTAAGATTTACCTGGAATGGATTCCCGTAATAATCGGTAGAATAGAGACAAGTTCTTCCAAGTACAGAAGCATTGTTATATTGTGATGTATAAGATACCATTACATTCCCCGAGGTCACAGACGTAAGACTGATATTGTTACTGCAACCATAGGTACTTATTGCATTATTCCAGCAAGTAGCTGATGCACTCAAGATATTTGAATAAGTGCCTATATCAGATGCTCCGCAGCTATATGTAATATGACCTAATGAATACTTAGCTGGCGAAATTGTTGCAGAAGAATCCGTTGATATTACGAATGCTGTCATCGCAACAGCAAGCAGAAGAATCAATGTCTTTCTCTTCACAATCTTCCAGACAGTCTTTTTCATAAATTGTCTCACCCCATGTTATTAATAGAAAAGGTCATTGCTGCGCCGGCCGGCACGGTCAGCACCAGGAATAATGCCGCCGCAAGCACGATCGCCAATATCCTGCGCATATTGCAGCACCTCCTTTCCGCCGTTCTGTTCTGTAAACGGAGAAAGGAGGTGAAACCGGACACGAAATATTCTGTTTTTCTTCCGATCAACCCATTTTTGGCTATTTGCCCAAGGAAACGCTCTCGGCTATGTGCAGAATCACGGATCGATCCAGGATGCCGCTGACTTCGAAATACATCCCCGTTTTATCATCCGTCCAGATCAAAACGTTTTGCTCTGTCCCCGAACGGGAGAGATAGAGCCATCCGGCGGATCCCAGAATGCTGACTTTCTCAGAGCAAGATATCTGCCGCAAGAAGATGCGGTTTTTATTGACATCCGCCGGTTTATTTGCTATCCTATGGGGCAGAAAATATCGGACCGTTTTTAAGCTGGTACAGAGATGCCGGCAAGACTGGTCAGGAGCTCCGGGGCATGGACCCCGGGTCTTGATGTGTGGTCTTGCCGGGAAGGCAGGGCCTTTTTTATGCCCGGGAGGGAACTTGGAACAGGATTACCGCGATAGTCTGAAACAGATCCGGCGGAACGCCGCCGATTGGCTGACCCGGCGGGGGCTGGACGCCCTGCTGGGTCCTGAATACGTGATCATGCCCGGCCTCTGCGATGTACACGTACATCTGCGGGAGCCGGGTTTTTCCCAAAAGGAGACCATCCGCACCGGCACCCTGGCCGCCGCCCGGGGGGGCTTCACCACGGTCTGCGCCATGCCCAACCTGGACCCGGTGCCGGACTCCCCGGAGACCCTGGAGCCCCAGCTGGACCTGATCCGCCGGGACGCCCGGGTGCGGGTGCTGCCCTACGGGGCCATCACCCGGGGGGAGCAGGGCAAGGAGCTGGCGGATCTGGAGGGGCTGGCCCCCCGGGTCTGCGCCTTCTCCGACGACGGCCGGGGGGTGCAGGACGAGGGCCTCATGCGGGAGGCCATGCTTCGGGCCAAGGCTCTGGGCAAGCTGATCTGCGCCCACTGCGAGGACGACGGCCTCCGGGCAGGCGGCCATATCCGGGAAAGCGCCTTATCCCGGCAGCTGGGCATCCCCGGCATCCCGCCGGAGAGCGAATACCGGCAGCTGGAGCGGGACCTGCGCCTGGCCCAGGAGACGGGCTGCGCCTATCATGCCTGCCACCTCTCCACCAGGGAGAGCATCGGCCTCATTCGCCAGGCGAAAAAGGCCGGGCTGGACGTGACCTGTGAGACCGCCCCCCATTACCTGCTCCTCTGCCTGGAGGACATGCGGGACGAGGGCCGGTTCAAAATGAACCCGCCCCTGGGCACGCGGGAGGACCGGGACGCGGTGCTGGAGGGCTTCCTGGACGGCACCGTGGACATGCTGGCCACGGACCACGCCCCCCATACCCCGGAAGAGAAGGCCGGCGGGCTTATGGGGAGCCTCATGGGGGTGGTGGGGCTGGAGCCCGCCTTCCCGGTGCTGTATACCGCCCTGGTCCGCACGGGGATCGCCTCCCCGGAGACCCTGGCGGAGCGCATGGCCTTCGCCCCCCGCCGCCGCTTCGGCCTGGAGGCGGGGGCGGATTTCGCCGTGTTCCACGGCGGGATGGAATTCCGGCTGGACCCGGAGGCCTTCGCCTCCCTGGGCCGGGCCACCCCCTTCGGAGGGATGCGCCTCCACGGCGAGTGCGTGCTCACCGTGATGGATGGAGAGATCGTTTATGAAGCGGAGCGGGCATAACGCTCCCGAGGAGGACAGGATATGGCAAAGAGAACGGATTTGAAGAAGATCATGATCATCGGCTCCGGCCCCATCGTTATCGGCCAGGCGGCGGAGTTCGACTATGCGGGGACCCAGGCCTGCCTGGCCCTGAAGGAGGAGGGGTACGAGGTCATCCTGGTGAACTCCAACCCCGCCACCATCATGACGGATACCAGCATCGCGGACAAGGTCTACATGGAGCCCCTGACCCTGGAGTACATCGCCAAGATCCTCCGGTATGAGCGGCCGGGGGCCATCATCCCCGGCATCGGCGGCCAGACGGGCCTGAATCTGGCGGTGCAGCTAGAGAAGAAGGGCATCCTGCGGGAATGCCGGGTGGAGCTGCTGGGCACGGATTCCGCCAGCATCGAAATGGCGGAGGACCGGGAGAAGTTCAAGGAGCTCTGCGCCTCCATCGGGGAGCCTACCATCCCCAGCGAAATCACCTACTCCCTGGAGGAGGCCAGGGCCGCCGCGGAGCGGATCGGCTATCCGGTGGTGCTGCGCCCCGCCTTCACCCTGGGGGGCACCGGCGGCGGCTTTGCCAACGATCCCGCCGAGCTGGAGGAGGTGGGGGTGAACGCCTTCCGCCTCAGCCCCGTCCACCAGGTGCTGGTGGAGAAGAGCGTCCGGGGCTATAAGGAGATCGAATTTGAAATGATGCGGGACGGGGAGGATCACATCATCACCGTCTGCGGCATGGAGAACGTGGACCCCGTGGGGGTGCACACCGGGGACAGCGTGGTGGTGGCCCCCATCCTGAGCCTGGAGGAGAAGCAGCTGAAGCGGCTGGAGGAGAGCGCCGTCAAGCTCATCCGGGCCCTGCGGATCCAAGGGGGCTGCAACGTGCAGTTCGCCCAGCATCCGGAGACGGAGGAATACTTCCTCATCGAGGTCAACCCCCGGGTCTCCCGCTCCTCCGCCCTGGCCTCCAAGGCCAGCGGCTATCCCATCGCCCGGGTCACCGCGAAGGTGGCCCTGGGCATGACCCTGGCGGAGATCCCCGTAGCCGGGGGCAACGCCGCCATTCCCCCCAGCCTGGACTACATCGTGGCCAAGTTCCCCCGCTTCCCCTTCGATAAGTTCACCTCCGCCCCCAATACCCTGGGCACCCAGATGAAGGCCACCGGGGAGGTCATGGGCATCGGCTCCACCCTGGCGGAATGC
Organism: Oscillospiraceae bacterium; assembly: GCA_045223835.1. GTDB lineage: Bacteria > Bacillota > Clostridia > Oscillospirales > Oscillospiraceae > UBA1774. Next base: position 8,692 of record JBGUZS010000167.1, read on the forward strand.
TTCCTGAAATCCGTCCGCTCCCTGGAGACCGGGGTCTGCCATCTGCACCTGGCGAAATTCGACGCCATGCCCGACGACGCGCTTCGTGCCTACCTGGCGGACTTCCGGGACGACACCCTCTACGCCGTGACTGAGCTGCTGCGGCGGGGGGCGACCGTGGAGGAGCTCCACCGGCGTACCATGATCACCTCCCTCTTCCTGGAATGCCTGAAGAGCATCGTGGAGATGGAGGCCCTGCTGAAGGCGAAGCCCGGGGACGGAAAGACCCTGCTGGCGGCCAAAACCATGGGCTTCGCGGACAAGTACATCGGCCTTCTCTGGGGCAGGGACTGGACGGAGGTCCGGGCCCAGCGCCTTCGGGAGGGGATCACCCCCGTCTTCCGCATGGTGGACACCCTGCATACAGGAAAATACATTGCCTACCTCTACTCCACCTATCTGAACCTGCTGGACCAGGACTGCGTGAACCAGTCCCGGCTGACGGACAAGCGGAAGATCCTGGTGCTGGGGGCCGGCCCCATCCGCATCGGCCAGGGGGTGGAGTTCGACTACTCCACCGTCCACGCGGTGCAGACCATACGCCGGGCGGGATACGAGGCCATCATCATCAACAACAATCCGGAGACCGTCTCCACGGACTATACCACCGCGGACAAGCTCTATTTCGAGCCTCTGACCCCGGAGGACGTGATGACCATCCTGGATTTCGAGCAGCCCCAGGGGGTCATCGCCTCCCTGGGCGGCCAGACCGCCATCAACCTGGCCCAGCCCCTGGACGACCTGGGGGTGAAGATCGTGGGCACGGACTGCGCCGCCATCGAGCGGGCGGAGAACCGGGACAGCTTCGAAAAGCTCCTGGAGGAGCTGGGCATCCCCCAGCCCCCCGGACGGGCGGTGACGGATCTGGAGGCCGGAGTCCGGGCCGCGGAGGAGATCGGCTACCCCGTGCTGGTGCGCCCCAGCTTCGTGCTGGGGGGCAGGGCCATGCAGATCGTGGGGAACGAGGCCCAGCTGCGCCGCTACCTGAAGACCGCCGTGGAGATCAACACGGAGCAGCCGGTGCTGGTGGACAAGTACATCCAGGGCAAGGAGGTGGAGATCGACGCCATCTGCGACGGGCAGGATGTGTTCGTCCCCGGCATCATGGAGCTGGTGGAACGCACCGGCGTCCACTCCGGGGATTCCATCAGCGTGTATCCCACCTTCAGCATCCCGGATAAGGTGAAGGGGATCATCCTCCAGTATGCCAAAAAGCTGGGCCTGGGCATCGGCATCGTGGGCCTCTTCAACGTCCAGTTCATCGTGGACCGGGAGGACCGGGTCTATATCATCGAGGTAAATCCCCGCTCCTCCCGTACCGTGCCCTTCCTGAGCAAGGCCACGGGCTGGAGCCTGGCGGACATCGCCACGGAGGTCATCCTGGGCAAAAGCCTGAAGGAGCAGGGCATCTTCCGCCTGTACCCCGAGGAGCGGAAGCGCTGGTATGTGAAGGTGCCGGTGTTCTCCTTCAACAAGCTCCGGGGCCTGGACGCCTACCTCTCCCCGGAAATGAAGAGCACCGGCGAGGCCATCGGCTATGACCGCACCCTGAACCGGGCCCTGTACAAGGCCCTCCAGGCCTCCGGCATGAAGCTCCAGAACTACGGCACCGTCTTCGCCACCATCGCGGACCGGGATAAGGAGGAGGCCCTGCCCCTGATCCGCCGGTTCTACAACCTGGGCTTCAATATCGAGGCCACCAGCGGCACCGCCGCCTACCTGAAGGAGCACGGCATCCGCACCCATGTGCTGAAAAAGCTGGGGGAGAGCGAGGAGATCGTGGAGGCCCTGCGCCAGGGCCATATCGCCTACGTCATCAACACCGGCAACGCGGGGGATCCGGGGCTGAGCTCGGACGGCTACCGCATCCGCACCCTGGCCACGGAGAACAGCATCACCATGTTCACCGCCCTGGATACGGTCAGGGTGCTGCTGGACGTGCTGGAGGAGACCACCATTACCGTCTCCACCATCGACCGGGACGAGGAGGAGGAGAATTGACCGGGGGGCTGTACCGCATCCGGGAAAACCGCCCCCTCACCCGGGACATGACCCTCATGCGGCTGGAGGGGGACGCCTCCGGCCTGACGAACCCGGGCCAGTTCGTCAATATCCGGGTGCCGGAAAAGTTCCTCCGGCGGCCCATCAGCGTATGCGACTGGCGGGAGGGAGAGCTGACCCTGGTCTATCGGGTCGTGGGGGCGGGCACCGCCGCCCTCCGGGCCATGCAGCCCGGGACGGAGCTGGATCTCCTCACGGGTCTGGGGAACGGCTATACCCTGGGCAAGGCCGGTCCCGCCCCCATCCTTCTGGGGGGCGGAGCGGGGATCCCGCCCCTGCTGGGCCTGTGCCGCCGCCTCCTGGCCCTGGGGGCGAAGCCGAAGGTCCTCCTGGGCTACCGCACCGCCGCCGACGCCTACCTGGCCGGGGATTTTGAAGCCCTGGGGGCGGAAGTGCACGTCGCCACGGAAGACGGGAGCCTGGGGCTCCGGGGCCGGGTGACGGATCTGATGGAGGGGCTGGAATACAGCTTCTTCTATGCATGCGGGCCGGAGCCCATGTACCGGTCCATCGCCTGGGCGGCGAAGGCCCCGGGGCAGTACAGCTTCGAGGCGAGAATGGGCTGCGGCTTCGGGGCCTGCATGGGCTGCTCCTGCGAGACCCTGGCGGGGCCGAAGCGGATCTGCCGGGACGGCCCGGTGATGGAAAGCGGGGAGATCAAATGGGAAAGCTGAGCACTGCCCTCTGCGGGATCGGGCTGGATAATCCGGTGATCCCCGCCTCCGGCACCTTCGGCTACGGCTATGAATTCGCGGAGGTCTACGATATCAACCTCCTGGGGGCCTTCTCCTGCAAGGGGACCACGCTGGAGCCCCGCTTCGGCAATCCCCTGCCCCGGATCGCCGAGACCCCGGGGGGGATGCTGAACGCCATCGGCCTGCAGAATCCGGGGGTGGACAAGGTCCTCTCGGAGGAGCTGCCCCGGCTGCGGCAGCTCTACCGCAAGAAGCTCCTGGCAAATATCGGCGGGTTTTCCATCGAGGAATACGCGGAGACCGCCCGGCGCATGGAGGCGGACGACCTGGTGGGGTGGCTGGAGATCAACATCTCCTGCCCCAATGTCCACGGGGGCGGCATGAGCTTCGGCACGGACCCCGCCCAGGCGGCGGCGGTGACAAGGGCGGTGAAGGCCGTCACCCATAAGCCCGTCATCATGAAGCTCAGCCCCAATGTGACGGATATCGTCCCCATCGCCCTGGCCTGCCAGGAGGCGGGGGCGGACGGCCTGAGCCTCATTAACACCCTTCAGGGGATGCGCTTCGACCTGCGGAGCCGCAGGCCCCTGATCGCCAATACCTTCGGCGGCCTCTCCGGCCCCGCCCTGCTGCCCCTGGCCCTGCGGATGGTGTACCAGGTCTCCCGGGCGGTAAGCATCCCCGTGGTGGGCATGGGGGGCGTTTCCTCCGCCGAGGACGTGCTGGAAATGCTCCTGGCGGGCGCCTGCGCCGTGGAGGTGGGGGCCGCGAACCTGGCGGACCCCCTGGCCTGCAAGCGGATCATCGAGGATCTGCCGGGGGTGCTGGAAAAATACGGATTTTCCTCCGTGGAGGAGGTAAGGGAGGCGGCAAAGCATGGGTAAAGACGTGATCGTGGCCTGCGACTTTCCCGGGCGGAGGGAGCTGGAGGCCTTTCTGGACAGGCTGGGGGCGGACAGGCCCTATGTGAAGATCGGCATGGAGCTGTTCTACGCCCAGGGGCCGGAGATCGTGCGCCTGCTGAAGGGCCGGGGCTGCCGGGTCTTTCTGGACCTGAAGCTCCATGATATCCCCAATACCGTCCGCCGGGCCATGGCGGTGCTGGCTGACCTGGGGGCGGACATGGTGAACATCCACGCCGCCGGGACCCGGGCCATGATGGAGGCCGCCCGGGAGGGACTCGGCGCGGGGAGCGGTCCCCGTCCCCTGCTCCTGGCGGTGACCCAGCTCACCAGCACGGATCAGACGGCCCTGGAAAACGAGCTGCTGATCCGGGAGCCGATGGAACGGGTAGTGGAAAGCTACGCATTAAACGCCCGGACCGCCGGGCTGGACGGGGTGGTATGCTCTCCCCTGGAGGCCGCCGCCGTCCACGCCGCCTGCGGCGAAGGCTTCCTCACCGTCACCCCCGGGATCCGCTTCCCGGAGGGGGACGCGGGGGACCAGAAACGGGTCATGAGCCCTCTCCGGGCCAGGGAGGCGGGCTCCGACTACATCGTGGTGGGGCGGCCCATCACCGCCGCCCCGGATCCGGCGGCAGCCTACGCCCGCTGCATCCGGGAATTCGTGGGATAAGGAGAACAGGATGGACAACCGAAAAAGGGAATTTATCCGCTTCCTGGAGGAAGCGGGGGTGCTGAAATTCGGGGATTTTATCGCCAAGAGCGGGCGGAAGCTCCCCTATTTCCTGAACGCCGGTGAGGTAAAGACCGGGGGCGGCAGCGCCCGGCTGGGGGAATTTTACGCCGAAGCCTATCTGGAAAAGCTGGGAAAGAAGCGGGCCGCCCTCTTCGGCCCCGCCTACAAGGGCATCCCCCTGGCGGTGAGCGCCGCCTCCGCCCTGGCCCGCCGGGGCCTGGACCTGCCCTGGTTCTTCAACCGGAAGGAGGTCAAGGACCATGGCGAGGGGGGCTCCCTGGTGGGGTATATCCCCCGGGCCGGGGAAGAGGTGGTCATCATCGAGGACGTGATCACCGCGGGCACCGCCATCCGGGAGAGCATGGCGCTCCTGAGCGCCCTGGAGGGGGTAAAGGTGGCCGCCGCCTTCGTCATGGTGGACCGGCGGGAGCGGGGGCAGACCGAGAAGGCCGCCACCCGGGAGGTGCAGGAGCAGTACGGCTTCCCGGTGTACGCCATCGCGGACGTGTACGACATTCTGGAATACCTGGAGGAAAAGCCGGAGGGCCGGGAGAAGGCGGAGCGCATCCGGGCCTATCTGACGGAATACGGAGACCGGGCATGAGACATCTGATCAACATCCTGGATCTGACGGTGCCGGAGATCGACGCCCTCATCCGCCGGGCGGACGACATCATGGACCGTCCCGGGGACTACTGGGACGCCTGCGCCCACAGGATCCTGGCCACCCTCTTCTTCGAGCCCTCCACCCGCACCCGGCTGAGCTTCGAGTCCGCCATGCTCAGTCTGGGGGGCCAGGTGCTGGGCTTCTCCGAGGCCGCCTCCAGCTCCGCCGCCAAGGGGGAGAGCGTGGCGGATACCCTGGCGGTGGTGAGCGGCTATGCGGATATCATCGCCATGCGCCATCCCAAGGAGGGCGCGCCCATCGTGGGGGCCGCCCACTCCCGGGTGCCGGTGATCAACGCCGGGGACGGGGGGCACTATCACCCCACCCAGACCCTCACGGACCTGCTCACCATCCACCATGTGAAGGGAACCTTCAGCGGCCTCACCATCGGCCTCTGCGGGGACCTGAAATTCGGGCGCACGGTCCACTCCCTCATCGGGGCCATGTCCCGGTATGAAAACATCCGTTTCGTCCTCATCAGCCCGGAGGAGCTGAAGCTCCCCAGCTTCGTCAAGCAGGAATACATCAAGGACCGGGGCATCCAGTATATCCAGTCCCAGGACCTGGAGAGCGTGATGGGGGACCTGGATATCCTGTACATGACCCGGGTCCAGCGGGAACGGTTCTTCAGCGAGGAGGAGTATCTTCGCCTCCGGGACAGCTATATCCTCACCCCGGAAAAGCTGAGACTGGCCCGGCCCGACCTGGCCATCCTCCATCCCCTGCCCCGGGTGAACGAGATCTCCACGGAGGTGGACAATGATCCCCGGGCGGTATACTTCCGGCAGGCCCATTACGGAAAATTCATCCGCATGGCCCTGATCCTCATGCTCCTGGAGGAGGCTTCGAAATGACCATTGACAGCATCCATAACGGCTATGTGATCGACCATATCCCCGCAGGCTGCGCCATGGCCCTGTACACCCATCTGCGGCTGGAAAAGCTGGGCTGTCCGGTGGCCATGATCATGAACGCCCAGAGCCGGCGCATGGGGAAGAAGGACATCATCAAGATCGACGGAGACCTGGACCTGAGCCTGGACGTGGTGGGCTATCTGGCCCCGGGGGCCACGGTGAACATCATCCGGAACGGGGAGCTCCTGGAGAAGCGCACCCTGGCTCTGCCGGAGAAGCTCACCGGGGTCATCCGCTGCCGGAATCCCCGGTGCATCACCTCCACGGAGCGGGACCTGCCCGCGGTATTCCGGCTCACGGATCGGGCAAAGCGGGTATACCGCTGCGTCTACTGCGAGGCGAAATACGAGGGCTGACCGTATTGCGCCCGGAGCCCGCATCGCGTTGACAACCGCCTTTCCCCGCCGTATACTTGGAGAAGCCACACTAAGACAGGAGGAACGAGCATGGATTTTGACATCAAGGCAAAGATCGAAGAGCTGGTCAAGAAGATCACTGGGAACAAGAGCCTGCTGGAGAAGTTCACCAAGGATCCCATCGCCGCGATCAAGAGTCTGCTGGGGGGCGTCGGCCTTCCCGCCGACCTGCCCACGGATCAGCTGGAGGGCCTGGTCTCCGGCGTGCAGGCCAAGCTGAATCTGGATGAGGCCGGCGGCGTCGGCGGCATCCTGGGGAAGATCGGCGGCCTTTTCGGCGGCAAGAAGTAAGTTTTCCGGGTAATCCGGGTATGATCCTCCTATCCGCAGGGTTAGGAGGATCATTCTATGCTCATGTTTTTTGTCGGCCTGCTGGCAGGCGGCGCCGTCGGGGTGCTGGCCGTGTGCCTGTGCATGGCCGCAGGAAATGCGGACCGGGCGGAGGAGCTCCGCAGCTCCGGCGACGGCAAGGAAACCAGGAAATGAGCCCGGGGGATCCCGACGCGCATCTTCCGCGCCTTCGGTGAAGAGACTGCCGCCGAGGGACTTGGCCCGGCAAACAATCGCCCCGAAGCGGCTGCTTCGGGGCGAAATGCGCGGCGCAGAGGGTCACAGGGGCTGTCGGTCGACAGTCTGGACGCCGCTGGGCACGTCGATCACAACGGTGTAGAACCCCGCCTCCGCCAGGAGGACCCGCTCCGCGGGTTCCCCATCTCTCCATATGGTATCGTATTCATCCTCTTCCACCGTCACGGTATAGGTGAAGACCGTTCCGTCCTCAGAGAAGCCTGCGCTGTTGAAGGGAAAACCGTAGCTGTGGCTGGGCACCCCAGCCGCCAGACGGCGGATACCTCCGTCCGCATAGGCAAGGAAATAGGCCGTATCCCCCAGCACCGCCCCCTCGTCCCGCCGGATAAAGACGGCAAGGGGACCGTCCCAGCGCGTAATGCCGTCCGCGGGCTGAATGGCGGATATGACCTCCTCCTGGGTAAACAGGTGGGGGGCGCTGCCCTTCAGGAAGCTCACGGGCAGCTCCTCACTGAGGCGCAGGAAGCACACGGCGCACTGCTCCACGGTGAACTCCCCCAGCGGGTCAAAGCGGTCCTTCCCCACGCCTTGAAGCACGCCCCGGCCATGGAGGAAACGAACGGTCTCCGCCGCCCAGGGGGCGATGGTCTCCCCATCGGCAAAGCCCCGGACTCCCGGCCCCGCGAATACCTCTCCGCCGCAGGCGGCATAGGCCCGGCAGAGCATGACGGCGGCCTCCTGCCGGGTGATGCAGGCATTGGGATCAAAGATTCCGCCGCCCCGGCCCTCCGTGATGCCCAGGGTGTATGCCGCAATGACCTCCCTGCTGTCATCATCGGAGAAGGGGCTCACCGGGAAATGCCCGCTCCGGTCCTTCCCGGCCAGGAGCCGGTTCACCGCCATCTGAAAGGCCTCCCGGTCGCTGTGATTCATGGCGGCGGCATAGCTCAGGGCAAAGCGCAGGAACTGGGCCCGGGTGATGGGCCGGGTCCAATCCGTCACCGGCTCCGTCCGGGCGCCATCATCCGCCTGAAGCGTTCCCACGTCCAGAAGGCCGCAGCCCTCCGCCCGGCGAAGCTCCTCCTCCGCCCAGGGGGAGACGGTCCGCTCCTCCTCCGCCCCGTCGGACAGCGCCAGCGCCGGAAGCCGCCCCAGCAGAGCAAACAGACATATGCAAAGCGCCATACTGACGATCCTTTTCAAAGTCATCCAGCTCCTTTCATTTCTATTGTATACCATATCCGGATCATACTACAGCTGTGATGATTCGTCAAGCCTGCGCAGCGGGAACGCCGCCCTTTCCCGGGAAACGGGAATCTGCTATACTGGGGGCAGACAGCATCGGAAGGGGCGATGGAGATGGATCTGCAGAAGGAGCTGCGGGAGGCGATCACAGCGGCGGACCGGGCCCTGGAGGGCCTGGAGCGGTCGAAGATCAACCTGAACAGCGCCCGGAACTGGGGCATCTGGGATATGCCCGGAGGCCCGGGACTTCGTCAGCCTTCATCCGGCCTCGGAGATCGCGGGACTGTACGTCCTGCGGGAGCACCAGCGAAAGGGCGTCGGCGCAGCCCTCCTGGACCGTGCGCTGGAGCTGCTTCCGGAAAAACGGGTCGCGCTGTTCGTCCTCAGGGGAAACGAAAACGCCATCGGTTTCTACCTGCACAAGGGCTTCCGCTTCACCGGGAAGTCTCTTACCCAGACCGTCCCCGGCGGGGAGCTGACCGAGCTGGAAATGGTGCTGGAGCGGTGAGCCTCCCCCCTTTCCCTTGACTTCCCCGGCAGGGCTGTGCTATCTTTTTCCTATTGAAACGGCATGGAAATGGGGGAGGAGCATGAACACCTATCTGGGACTGCAGGACGCGGTGGCCGCCTTTACGGGCCATCTTCTGGCGGCCATGTTCCCCAACTGCTTCGGGGCGGAGCCCCCGGCGGGGGATTGGGCGCAAAAGGTCCGGCTGGAGCGGGCCCTGGGGCGCACGGAGCTGCTTCGGGCCATGAGCTATGTTTCCTCCGGCCCCCAGCAGTCCGCCGCCTGGGCGGACGCGCTGGAGGAACGCCTGGCGTACATCGAGGGGCTGATCCGCACGGACGTGGACGCGGCCTATCAGGGGGATCCCGCCGCCAAGAGCCGGGAGGAGGTCATTCTGGCCTACCCCGCCTTCGTGGCCATCAGCACCTACCGCTTCGCCCATGAGCTGTATACGCTGGGGGTGCCCATCGTTCCCCGGGTCATGACGGAGCAGGCCCACAGCGCTACGGGCATCGATATCCACCCCGGCGCCACCATCGGCCCATATTTCTTCATCGACCACGGCACCGGCGTGGTCATCGGGGAAACCACCACCATCGGGGAGCATGTGAAGCTGTACCAGCATGTCACCCTGGGGGCCAAGAGCTTTGCCGTGGCGGAGGACGGCAGCCTGGTGAAGGGGGGCAAGCGCCACCCGGATATCGGCAGCAACGTGGTCATCTACGCCGGAGCCACCATCCTGGGGGGCAACGTGCGCATCGGGGATGGGGCCGTCATCGGCGGCAACACCTGGGTCACCTCCTCCGTGGAGCCTGGGGAGACCGTCACCCTTTCCGGGCAGCGGCGGAAGAAAAAATAGCAGGAAACGGACGGCGGCCGATCCCGGAAGCCCTTGCCTTCTCCGGTTGGCTGTGGTATCCTGAAAAAAGAAGAATCTGCCTCTGAGGCCGGCGCCCCGGAGGCCAGCACCGCGCCTCGGAGGGGATTTCCGAAAAGACGCACCTCCTTCGGGGACCATACCGAAGGAGGTTTTTTGCATGAAATCGAAACGGATCCTGAGTATTCTCCTGGCCCTGGTCCTGGTCTCTTCGCTTTTGCTTTCAGCCCCCGTCTTTGCGGGCAATTGGCGGCACATCATCTATTACAACTGGTCTCGGGATTACAGCCAGGTCACAGCGGAGGCGAGAAAAGTCATCTTTGACGGTGGCTATATCACCCGTGACGACAGCGGAGATTGTTTTGAGACCGTAAGCGCAGTGCCTACTGTTGGAGCCGATGGCAGCATTACCTATACCGCGACATTCTCCGAATACCCATTTGACATGATGGGCACACAGACCAGAACGATCTGCAATCCGGAAAATGTCGTGATGTCCTGGGATTTTGAAACGGATCCGGAAGCCCAGGGCTGGACTTTTGGCGGAACAGGCGAGTATGACAGGAACTCCGGATTCCAATGGAAATACCCGGATAACGACGCGGATGCCTTCATGGGCAGAAGCGGAAGGGGTTATCTTCGGGGCGAAAACTATGTCCGGTCGACTGACTACCATTTGAATGACAAGGAGCGCGTGTGGGCTTACTCCCCTGCCATAACGCTTCCGAACAAACCGGTACTCAGCTTCATGGCTACAGGCGGCCTCCTGAGTTCTACGAATCTTATTGTCTATTGCGGCGAAAGCAAGGAAGATATGACGAAATGCAAGACACTGAACCTGTGCTTCGCCTGGACGGGAGAATCACATTATGCTGATTATTATGACACGCCGAATCCGATGCAGTACACGGTTGACCTCTCCGAATTCAGAGGCAAGACGGTATATCTGAAGTTTGCTGTGAGAGATGAAATAGACAATATTGTGTATATTGATGAGGTCGAAATCCACGGTGATCCTATAGCGACGCCTCCCGCCATCACCACCCAGCCCGCGAACAAGACCGTGGCCGAGGGCGGAAAGGCCACCTTCAAGGTCGTGGCCTCCGGCACAGATCCCCTTACCTACCAGTGGCAGTATTCCAAGAACGGCACCTCCTGGACGGATAAGGCGGGGGCCACCTCCGCTTCCTATACCGTCACCGCCAAGGCCTCCTATAACGGCCTCTACTACCGCTGCAAGGTGTCCAACGCCGGGGGCGAGATATTCTCCAGCAAGGCCAAGCTCACGGTGACCAGCACCGCCAAGCCCGTCATCACCACCCAGCCCGCCAACAAAACCGTGGCGGCGGGGGCAAAGGCCACCTTCAAGGTCGTGGCCTCGGGAGACGATCTGACTTACCAGTGGCAGTATTCCAGAAACGGCACCAGCTGGACGGACAAGGCGGGGGCCACCTCCGCTTCCTATACCGTCACAGCCAAGGCCTCCTATAACGGCCTCTACTACCGCTGCAAAGTATCCAACGCCGGGGGCGAGGTATTCTCCAACAAGGCCAGGCTCACGGTGACCAGCACCGCCAAGCCCGTCATCACCACCCAGCCCAAGGCCCAGACGGCGGCGGTGGGGGCAACGGCCACCTACAAGGTGGTTGCCTCCGGCACGGGGCTCACCTATCAGTGGCAGTATTCCAGCGACTACGGCGCCACCTGGCACAACAAATCCGGGGCCACCAGCGCCAGCTACACCGTTACGGCCAAGGCCTCCTACAACGGCATGCTCTATCGCTGCCGGGTGAAGAACAGCGGCGGGACCGTATACAGCAGCAAGGTCCGGCTCACGGTGAGCGGAGTGAAACCCAAGGTCCTGTCCCAGCCCAAGGCGGCAACGGCTGCAACGGGAGGAAGCGTGACCTTCAAGGTCGTCGCCGCGGGAGAGAGCATGACCTACCAGTGGCAGTATTCCACCAACGGGGGCACTACCTGGAAGAACAAGACCGGCGCCACCAGCGCCAGCTACACCGTTACGGCCAAGGCCTCCTATAACGGCATCCTCTACCGCTGCCGGGTAAAGAACAGCTACGGCACCGTGTATTCCAGCGGCGCGGCGCTGACGGTCAGCTGAGAAAGCGCGGACAAAAAAAGTAAACAGAGATACCCGAAGCGGCCGCGAAATGCGGCCGCTTCAGACTGTAGACAAAGTACCAGACCAACGAAAATGGTCATTGCGAAATCGGTGACCGATGTCACCGGTTGTGGCAATCCGCAACTCCAGTCCTTATATTTTTAATATAACCAAGGGGACGAGAGAACGAACCGCCACGTCGCTTCGCTCCATTCCGCGCGCGAGGGCCCCTCGCAGGGACGTGCGCGTACTCCTC
>JBGUZS010000168.1:0-4733 GCA_045223835.1 Oscillospiraceae bacterium
GGGGGCTACAAGGTCTCCGGCGGCCTCCACGGCGTGGGCGCCAGCGTGGTGAACGCCCTTTCCGAATGGCTGGAGGTGGAGGTCCACCGGGGCGGAAGGATCTACCGGATGAAGTTCAGCCGGGGGGACAAGCTCCAGGATATGACCGTCGTCGGGGAGACGGACCGCACCGGCACCACCGTCCGCTTCAAGCCGGATCCTCAGATGTTCGAGGATACGGTATATGACTATGAAACCCTCCATGTGCGTATGCGGGAGCAGGCCTTCCTGAACGCGGGCCTGCGCATCTCCATCGCCGATGAACGGCCGGAAAGCGCCCAGCTCCCGGAGGAGGCCCGGCGGGACTCCATGTGCTACGAGGGCGGCATCCGGGAGTTCGTCACCTATCTGAACCGGGCGAAGCAGCCTCTGCACCCGGACGTGATCTATGTTTCCGGCGTCCGGGAGGACAGCGAGGCGGAAATCGCCCTCCAGTGGAACGACAGCTACAACGAGGTCATCGACTCGTTTGCCAATAATATCCATACCCCCGGGGGCGGCATGCACGAGACGGGCTTCAAGACCGCCCTTACCCGGGTGATCAACGCCTACGGAAAAAAGACCGGCCTGCTGAAGGAGGGGGAAAGCCTCTCCGGCGAGGACTGCCGGGAGGGCATGACCGCGGTCATCTCCGTAAAGCTCACGAATCCCCAATTCGAGGGACAGACCAAGGATAAGCTGGGCAACAGCGAAATGCGCACCCTGGTGGACGGCATCCTGCAGGAGAAGCTCACGGAATTCCTGGAGGAAAACCCCCAGGTGGGGCGCACGGTGATGGACAAGGCCCTCACCGCCTCCCGGGCCCGGGAGGCCGCCCGGAAGGCCAGAGAGAGCATCCGCAACAAGAGCGGCCTGGAGTCCGGCGGGATGCCGGAGAAGCTGCAGGACTGCAACGAGAAGGACCCCGCCCTGTGCGAGATCTATATCGTGGAGGGGGACTCCGCAGGGGGCTCCGCCATCCAGGGACGGGATTCCCGCTTCCAGGCCATCCTGTCCATGTGGGGCAAGATGCTGAACGTGGAAAAGGCCCGGGCGGACAAGATCTATAAGAACGAAAAGCTCCAGCCGGTCATCACCGCCCTGGGCGCCGGGATCGGGGAGGACTTCAACCTGGAGAAGCTCCGGTACCACAAGGTCATCATCATGGCGGACGCCGATGTGGACGGCAGCCATATCCGCACCCTGCTCCTCACCTTCTTCTTCCGCTATATGCGCCCGCTGATCGAAAACGGCTATGTCTACTCCGCCGTGCCGCCCCTGTACAAGCTCACCCGGGGCAAGACCCAGCGGGTAGCCTACTCCGACGAGGAGCGGGACAAGGTATCCGCCGAAATGCGGGGGGATAACCCCAACGCGAAGATCGAGATCTCCCGGTACAAGGGTCTGGGCGAAATGAGCAAGGATGAGCTCTGGGAGACCACCATGGACCCGGAGCGGCGCACCCTGCGGCGCATCACCCTGGGGGACGCCATCCAGACCGACCAGATCTTCTCCCTCCTCATGGGCGAAGAGGTGGAGCCCCGCCGGGCCTGGATCGAAACCAACGCCAAATACGTGAGCAATCTGGATATTTAAGCAGGGGAAGGAGCGAGGACTTTGGCACACAACAGAAGCTATAAACCGGAGGACATCGCGTTCCCCGATCAGGTCATCACCGAATCCGAGCTGGTCAGGGAGATGCAGACCAGCTATATCGACTACGCCATGTCGGTCATCGTGGGCCGGGCCCTGCCGGATGTGCGGGACGGGCTGAAGCCCGTCCACCGGCGGATCCTGTACTCCATGTACGAAAGCGGCCTCACCCACAATAACCCCTATAAGAAATGCGCCACCGCCGTGGGCGACGTGCTGGGCAAATACCATCCCCATGGGGACGCCAGCGTCTACGACGCCCTGGTGCGCATGGGGCAGGATTTCTCCATGCGGAATATGCTCATCGACGGCCACGGCAACTTCGGCTCCGTGGACGGGGATCCCCCCGCCGCCTACCGGTATACGGAGGCCCGCATGTCCCGCATCGCGGATGAGATGCTCCGGGATATCGAGAAGGATACGGTGGACTGGGACCCCAACTTCGACGAGAGCCGAAAGGAGCCCCGGGTGCTGCCCAGCCGCTTCCCCAACCTGCTGGTGAACGGCTCCAGCGGCATCGCCGTGGGCATGGCCACCAGCATCCCGCCCCATAACCTGCGGGAGGTCATCAACGCCGTCATCTGCCTTCTGGATGATCCGGAGGCGGGGGTTTCGGAGCTCATGACCCATATCCAGGGGCCGGATTTCCCCACCCGGGGCATCATCATGGGCAGAGCCGGCATCCGGGCCGCCTATGCCACGGGCAAGGGCAAGGTGGTGGTCCGGGCCCGGGCGGAATTTGAGGAATTCAACAAGGACCGGGTCCGGATCATCGTCAATGAGCTGCCCTACCAGGTGAACAAGCGTCAGCTCATCAAAAACATCAAGGAACAGGTGCAGGAGAAGCGGCTGGAGGGGATCAGCGACCTCCGGGATGAGTCGGACCGGAACGGCATGCGCATCGTCATCGAGCTGAAGCGGGACGCAAATCCCCAGGTGGTGCTGAACCGCCTCTATGCCCAGACCCAGCTCCAGAGCAACTTCTCCATCATCATGCTGGCCCTGGTGAACGACCAGAGTCAGCCCAAGGTGCTGACCCTGAAGGAAATGCTGGAGGAGTATATCGCCTTCCAGGAGGAGCTGATCCTCCGGCGCACCCGCTTCGATCTGCGCAAGGCCCAGGAGCGGGCCCATCTGCTGGAGGGCCTGCTCATCGCCCAGGATCATATCGACGAGGTCATCCATATCATCCGCACCGCCTATGACGACGCGAAGGAGAAGCTCATGGAGCGCTTCGGCCTGGACGACGTTCAGGCCCAGGCCATCCTGGATATGCGCCTGAAGCAGCTCCAGGGCCTGGACCGGGAAAAGCTGGCTGCGGAGTACAAGGAGCTGGAGGAGCGCATCGACTATTACCGCCGCCTCCTGGGCAGCAAGGAGATGCTCCGGGACGTGCTGAAGGACGAGCTCACCGCCATCCGGGACAAGTATGGGGACGACCGGCGCACGGAGATCCAGGACGTGGAGGACGAGATCGATATCGAGGACCTGATCGAAGAGGAGCTCTGCGTCTTCACCATCTCCCGGGCGGGCTACATCAAGCGCATCCCCGCGGAGACCTACCGGGTGCAGAAGCGGGGCGGCAAGGGCGTCACGGGCATGACCACCAAGGAGGAGGACAGCGTGGATTCCATCTTCACCGCCTCCACCCATGATCTGCTGCTGCTCTTCACCAACCGGGGCCGGGTATTCCTGCGCAAGGGCTACGTCATCCCCGAGGCGGGCAGGACCGCCAAGGGCACCAATATCGTGAACCTTATCCCCGTGGAGCCGGGGGAGACCCTTTCCGCCGGTCTGCATATGGCGGAAATGCCCCCGGACCGTTTCCTCACCCTTGTCACCCGGAAGGGCACCGTGAAGCGTATGCGCTTCGAGGAGCTGAAAAACCTGAAGAACGTGGGGATCCGGGCCCTCACCCTGGATGAGGAGGACGAGCTCATCGCCGTGCTGAATACCTCCGGGGAGGACTATATCCTCATCGCCACCCATGACGGCAAGGCCATCTGCTTCCGGGAGACGGAGATCCGCACCATGGGCCGCACCGCCGCGGGCGTCCGGGGCATCCGCCTCCGGGAGGGGGACTGGTGCGTGGGCGCCGTGTGCTGCGGGGAGGAGGATATGCTCCTGACGGTGACGGAAAACGGCTGCGGCAAGAAAACCCCGGTCAGCGAATACTGCCGCCTGGGGAGCGAGCCCCAGCATCGGGGCGGCATGGGCCTGAAGAACTGTCCCATTACGGAGAAGACGGGCAAGGTGGCGGGCATCGCCCTGGTCTCCCCGGAGGATCACCTGCTGCTCATGAGCAGCGACGGGGTGGTCATCCGCATGAATGCGGACGATGTGAACGTATACAGCCGCGCCGCCCAGGGCGTGCGGGTCATGCGCGTGCCCGAGGGGGCCAGGATCATCGGCCTCACCGTCGCCGCCCCGGAGCAGGAGGAAGAGGAGAACGGGGAGGCGCCGGAGACCGGACCGGAAGCCTGAGATGAAGGCGGTTTCGATCTATACGGACGGCGCCTGCAGCGGAAACCCCGGCCCCGGGGGCTGGGCGGCCATCCTCCGCTACGGCAGCCGGGAAAAGGTCCTGTCCGGCGGCGAGGCGGAGACCACCAATAACCGGATGGAGCTCACCGCGGCCATACAGGGGCTGAAGGCCCTCCGGGAGCCCTGCGCCGTCACGCTGTACAGCGATTCCCGCTATCTGGTGGACGCGGTGAACCTGGGCTGGGCCAGGAGCTGGCAGAGCCGGGGCTGGATGCGGACGAAGAAGGAGCCGGCCAAGAACCCGGAGCTCTGGGCGGAGCTGCTGGAGCTCCTGGACCGGCACCGGACGGAGCTGCGCTGGGTGAAGGGCCATGCCGAGGATCCCCTGAACGCCCGCTGCGATGCGCTGGCGGTGGCGGAGAGCCGCAGGTTCCTGGAATCGGCGGAGGACGGAGGCGCAGCGGAGGAACCTCGAAAGGGGAAAAAAGCGCAGCCGGAATGAATGTTTGCAAAAAGTTCACATTTACATGGCAATTAATGCATATTTTTCCCTTAAAATCGCTTGCAATATAGGAAAA